>JBFFHG010000118.1:0-7730 GCA_041557055.1 Desulfosarcinaceae bacterium | reverse complement strand
GTCTCCGGCTCATACAGCACCCCGACCCGGGCTGCCGCGCCCATCTACGATCGCAGCGGCGTTCCATATATCTCCACCATTGGAACCCACCCGGAGATCCCGTTGAACCGCAAATATGTTTTTCAAACAGCCGTTGTAAGCCAAATTCATGGAAGGGTCGGGGCCAAGATTGCGGCCGAGACGCTCAAAGCCAAAACAGCCGTGTTGCTGGTAATGGATAATGATTTTGGTTCGGCTGTCACGGACGGCTTTCGAGAAAAAGCGCCTGATTTTGGTATTCGCATCATCAACGAGTACAATTACCCTCTGGGGGAAAAGGATTTCCGATCCCTGCTGAGCAGAATCAAGGGGGATAATCCTGATGTCCTTTGGGCCAGCGGTTATTACGAAGAAGCGGCGCAGATTGTCAAACAGGCCAAAGAGATGGGGGTGAAGGCGACGATCATTGGACAGGAAGGTTATGATTCGCCGAAGTTTTTTGAATTGGCCGGAGAGGCGACCAATGGTGTTGTCATAACCACCAATCTGGACAGGGGCAGCGAGTTGCCGATGACAATCCGATTTTTAGAAAACTACAGCAAGAAACATCAAGTCGTCGCGGATATGGTCGCCGCTTCGGCTTTTGACGGCATTATGGTCATGGCCCATGCCATCAAAAAGGCGGGGGCCCGGCCGGAGATCATAATTGCGGCGATTTCCGATATTAAGAATTTTGAGGATGCGGCGACCGGTCCTCTGCTGTTTTTCAACAAGCAGGGCGTTGTGGCACGTCAAGTGCCGGTTCAAATCGTGAAAAATCAGGCTTTCACGCGCCTGGCCGTATGCAAAGACCTGTTGCTTGTCACCCCATGAGATAGGCGCCGACTGCGGAATCGATACGCCTTTGATTCCGCAGTCAGCGGTCTCTGTATCCTGGCTTTTGGGGTCTGCTATTTAAATTGAGGGGATATTGCAATGAGTGCCTTTTTGGAAAACCTGGTCACCGCTGTCACACTCGGCAGTATTTATGCGCTGATTTCAATCGGAATGACGATGGTATACGGCCTGATCAAAATATTGCACGTCGCCCACGCCGGAGTGTATGTGTTCGGCGCATTCGTCGGTTTGGCTGTATATAAAACAACCAACAGCTATGTGTTTGCTTTTTTGGCATCATCCGCTGCATGCGCGTTAATGGGCTACCTGATGTATTCGCTGATCTACCGCAAGGTTCAAAATGAAAAACCACTCGTACCGCTGATTGTCAGCATTGGGTTGTTTATCGCG
The DNA here is from genome assembly GCA_041557055.1 of Desulfosarcinaceae bacterium. Lineage (GTDB taxonomy): Bacteria > Desulfobacterota > Desulfobacteria > Desulfobacterales > Desulfosarcinaceae > JARRKU01. Next base: position 6,464 of record JBFFHG010000118.1, on the reverse strand, counting down.
CTGTCCGATGCCTATCGTTTGATCGCAGGCCCTTATTCCATGGCCTTTAAATCAAAGCTTGGTGAAACGAATGTGGTCCTCGGCGATTTGCACATCACACATAGTCAGCTTCTGGTGATCGGATGTGCCTTGGTATTGTTGGCCATAGTCTGGACTGTGGTGAATCGAACCAGAACCGGCTTGGCCTGGCGCGCATCGGCCCAGGACCGGGAGGTCTCTATCGGCATTGGGGTCAATGCAAATGCCTACTTTGGATTAAACTTCATGTTCGGTTCCGCATTGGCCGGTATCGCCGGTGTGCTGGTGTCAATTTACTATGGCGCGGTGAATGCCAATATGGGTGAGGTCTGGGCCTACAAGGTTTTTGTCGTCATGGTGCTCGGGGGCTTGGGGAATGTAACGGGAACCGTTATTGCTTCATATCTTCTTGCAATCGCAGAAACGTTCATTGTGGCCCACTGGGGATACTTTTTGCCACGGGATGCTATTGCGTTTGTTTGCATGATCGCCATGCTCATAATCATGCCCAGCGGCGTTCTGGGAAGGAGGCAAAAGGTTTAATCATGATACCACCTTATTATTTAACCATTACCTGTTTTATCTGCATAAATATTCTTTTGGCCCTGAGCATCGGTGTCCTGTCCGGTTATGCCGGTCAGGTGTCATTGGGCCATGCCGCCTTTATGGCGATTGGCGCCTATACATCGGCCCTGCTGACGACCACGCTGGGCTTGAATGTCTGGGTTGCCATGCCCTTATCAGCGCTAACGGCCGGCGCAGTCGGTATCCTTCTGGGATTGATTTCTCTCCGACTTAAAGAGGATTTCCTGGCCATCACCACAATGGGGCTGAACTTTATCGTTATCGGCATTTTTCTGTATGCGCCCTATTTTGGAAAAGCATTGGGCCTGGGGGGGATTCCGGTTCCCCAATTGTTCGGCAATGAATTGGGCCGTGTTGGGTATACGGTGTTGTGCTTTTTGTTTGTCATCGTCGTCATCGCAATCGTTTGGTGGTTGCAACGTTCCTGGGTAGGCATGGCCTGGCGCGGGGTTCGAGATGCACAACATGTGGCTCAAGTGATGGGGGTGAATGTCGCCAAATACAAAATGATAGCCTTTGTGTTCAGCACCTCGATTGCCGGTTTGGCCGGGTCCTTATACGCACATTTTTTGCTGTTTATCACACCGTATGATTTTGGTTTTCCCGTATCCATCCAGATTTTAACACTTGCCGTCTTTGGGGGGCTCGGTACGATAAGGGGGCCCGTGCTTGGGGCGATCATTCTGACCCTGCTGCCCGAATACCTGAGATTTATACAAGACTATCGCATGCTGTGCTACGGCCTGCTCCTTATGCTCATTATGATGTATCAGCCACAGGGCCTGTTTGGGAAAAAGAGCTTCCTTGTTGAAAAAATCAAAGTACTCACGCCAATAGAAGGGCTTTTCCGTAAAAAGAGCTTTACTGTTGAGAAACCGAAAGCTTTAAAGTCAAGATAGGAGATCAGCCATGGCACCATTTTTTGAGATCCATAACCTTTCCAAGAATTTTGGCGGCCTTGAAGCGCTTTCCAATGTCAGCATAAAGCTGCATCCCCAAGAAATACTCGGAATCCTGGGTCCCAACGGCGCGGGTAAAACCACCTTGTTCAATATGATCAGCGGCGTATATCAGCCAAGTTCCGGGAAGATTTTTTACAAAGGCGAGGAGATTCAAGGTAAGAAACCGCACCGAATCGCGAAAAAGGGTATCGGAAGGACGTTTCAGGTCTGCCAGCCGTTTATGGACATGACCGTGCTTCAGAACGTGCTGCTTGCATATGGTATCTCTTTTTATAATGGCCTGTCATGCTTCAGTCCCTTTATGGGCAAAAAGAATGTATTGAAGGCAATGGCGTTGCTGGAGATGGTGGATTTGGCGGATTATGCCCACAGGGAAGCCAAAGATCTGAGTTTGGCCTTTCAACGTCGCATGGAGATTGCCCGTGCCCTGGCGCTGAACCCGAATATCATTCTTCTGGACGAATCAGCCGCCGGACTTACCCATGAAGAATCCTTAGATCTCATCGACATGATCCGGCAGTTGAAAACAAAAGGCATGGCGATTGTTTTGATTGAACACAATATGCGGGTGGCCATGGAAGTTTCGGAAAGAATTTATGTTTTAGACCATGGTGTATTAATCAGCGAGGGAAGTCCCGCCGACATTCAGCGGGATCAATGCGTTATTGAAGCTTATCTGGGGAGCGGACATGACTATGCTCAGTGTCAATGATTTAACAGTATTTTATGGGAAAATCAAAGCGTTGGAGAATGTGTCGCTTACGGCCGCCGAAGGAGAACTGGTAACCGTCATCGGCGGCAACGGCGCTGGTAAAACGACGTTGGTAAAATCGATAATGGGGCTTTTGCCGATTAAGGGCGGACAGATTTTGTTCAAGGGTAAAGACCTGTGCGCCGTTAAACCCTGGGAAAGAGTCCGGCATAAAGTCGCATATGTGCCGGAAGGGGCAAGGGTGTTCAAGGACCTGACGGTTAAAGAGAATATGAAGATGGGGGCTTTCACCAGGGAAGACAATGAGATTGAAGAGGATTTGGAGTATATTTATTCTCTTTTCCCACGGCTGAAAAACAGATCCAAACAAATTGCCGGCACATTGAGCGGTGGCGAACAGCAGATGCTGGCAATCGCGCGATGCTTGATGTCGCGCCCGCAATTGTTGCTGATTGATGAAATGAGCATTGGATTGATGCCGGTATTGATTTCAAAATTGTTTGATCTGATCAAAGATCTGGTTTCCCGCAACATTTCCATACTCTTGATAGAGCAAAATGCCAAGAAAGCCCTGGAGGTTTCCGACAGGGGATACCTTTTGGAAAACGGGCGTGTTTTGCTGTCCGGCAAAAGCGCCGATTTAATGAAAGACGATAAAGTTAAATCCGCATATCTCGGCGGATAGAACCGTTTTTAAAAAAATATTATAAGATGTCGATCTTTAAACCTTAAATTGATAAATTGGAAAGAACAATGGAAAAAGCATTGCAGGGCATTCGAGTCCTCGACCTGACACGTGTTCTAAGCGGTCCGTTTTGCACAGCCATGTTGGCGGACATGGGGGCTGAGGTCATTAAAGTGGAACAACCCAAAACGGGTGACATGTCGCGCGAGCCTTCTGTCTCAGTTAATGGGGAAAGTTACTATTTCATGTCTTTAAACCGGAACAAAAAGGGACTCACCCTGAATCTCAAACATTCAAAAGGCATTGAAATCCTCAAGGCGCTCATACGCGTATCCGATGTTCTAATCGAAAATTTTCGACCCGGCGTCATGGGCAAACTGGGGCTGGATTATGAATCGGTTAAAAAGGAAAACCCGAAAATCATTTACGCTTCCATTTCCGGATTCGGCCAAAACAGTCCTTTGGCGCAGCGCCCGGCTTTTGATTTGATTGCGCAGGCAATGGGCGGCATCATGAGCATCAACGGCCATTGTGACGGACCTCCAACACGAATCGGCATCTCTTTGGGCGATACATCCGCGTCATTATATACGGCATTTGCCATTATGGTCGCTTTGTTTGCCCGTGAAAAAAGAGGAGCGGGGCAACATATCGATGTGGCCATGGTCGATTCAATTTTCTCCCTGCTGGAAATGTCGCTGTTTCAATACCTTGGAACAGGGCAAACACCATCGAGGGTCGGCAGCAGGCATCCCACAAGCTACCCCTATGATACTTTTGTTGCAGGTGACGGTGACTATTTTACGATTGCCGCGTTCGATAACGCCAGCTTTTCACGTCTGTGTGAAGCAATGGGCATGCCCGAATTAAAAGAACGGCCCGAGTTTTTAAACGATACAATTCGCGGTCGAGCGGAAAATAGTGAAAAACTCAAGTCGATTATTGAAAAATGGGCCGGTCAACACACAGTCTCCTCTGTCACGGAAAAACTGGAGCTCTACAATGTGCCTGTTTCCCCCATTCATACGATCCAAGACATTTGTGAAAGCGAACACGCCCGAATCCGGGAAATGTTGGTTGATATCGAACATCCAATTGCGGGGTCCGTCCGTCTGCCCGCTCTTCCTGTAAAATTTTCCTCAACGCCTGCCGCAATTGAGAGGCCGTCGCCTTTGTTGGGAGAGCATAATCAAGAGGTTTTAGCTGGACTTTTGAACTACTCCTCTCACCAAATCGAGCAGTTGAAGAGCGAGCGCGTTATCTGAATGGCTGACAATTACGAATATTAAAAATAAATATGCTAAGCTTTAAAGGGGGTGCCATATGGCAACAAACCAAGAAATAACAGACGCCATGAATGTCAAACTGGAGGATATCTTTCCTGAATTGCCTGAAAAGAAACCGTTTCGTGAAAATATTCGTCGAGCGCCCAAGCGCGAAATGAAGCTGAGCAAGGCGGATATTAAATTGGCCTTGAACAATGCCCTGCGGTACGTACCTGAAAAATGGCACGCTGTTCTGGGGCCCGAGTTCCTGGATGAACTGCTGACAATGGGCCGGATTTACGCCTATCGCTTCAGGCCTGAAGGCCACATCAAGGGCTTGCCCATCGATACGTATGCCGGCCGTTGCATTGAAGGCCAGGCCTTTCAGGTGATGATAGACAACAATCTGGATTTTGATGTGGCGTTGTATCCCTATGAGCTTGTGACCTATGGGGAAACCGGGCAGGTTTGTCAAAACTGGATGCAGTACCAGATAATTAAACGTTATCTGCAGATCATGACCCAGGATCAGACGCTTGCGATTTTATCCGGTCACCCGCTTGGACTTTTTACCTCCTCGCCAGATGCCCCCCGCGTTATGATTTCAAACAGCCTGATGGTCGGATTGTTCGACAATCAGGAGCATTGGCATCGTGCCGCGGCCATCGGGGTGGCCAATTATGGGCAAATGACTGCCGGCGGGTGGATGTATATCGGCCCCCAGGGGATTGTTCACGGCACCTACGCCACCGTTTTGAATGCCTGCCGGCTCAAGCTCGGATTGGCTTCCGACCAAGATATGCGAGGGGTTCTTTTTGTCTCATCGGGATTGGGTGGCATGAGCGGCGCTCAGGGAAAGGCGGTTGAGATTGCCAGGGGCGTGGGAATCATTGCAGAGGTCGATCAATCGCGGATCAAGACCCGCCACGATCAAGGCTGGGTGTCGCGTATTGTGAATGACCCGGCCGAGGCTTTTAAGGTTGCACGTGAATATCAATCGAAAAAAGAGGGCATTGCAATTGCATTCCATGGAAATGTGGTGGACCTGCTTCAATATGCGGCCGATAACAATGAAAAGATTGACCTGCTGTCGGATCAAACATCCTGCCATGTTGCATACGATGGCGGTTACTGTCCCCAGGGGCTGACCTTCAAGGAGCGAACCGAGCTGCTGAGAACCGACCATGAAAAGTTCAAATCCATGGTCAACCAATCGCTTGCTGCGCATTATAAAACCATAAAGACTTTAACCGGCGCCGGCACCTATTTTTTCGATTACGGAAACAGTTTCATGAAAGCTGTTTTTGACGCCGGCGTTACCGAGATTTGTAAAAACGGCAAAGACACGTTGGACGGATTCATCTGGCCGTCATACGTTGAAGATCTGATGGGGCCGCTGTTGTTTGATTATGGTTACGGTCCTTTTCGCTGGGTCTGCCTGAGTGGCAAACCCGACGATCTGCATAAGACCGACATGGCTGCAATGCAATCCATTGATCCGCAACGCCGTTCCCAGGATCGTGATAATTGGGCGTGGGTGCGCGATGCAGGGAAAAACAAACTGGTTGTGGGCACCCAGGCCCGCATCCTGTACCAAGACGCACTCGGGCGAATGAATATTGCATTGAAATTTAATGAGCTTGTCCGCAGGGGGGAAATCGGGCCGGTGATGCTCGGACGTGATCACCATGACACAGGCGGGACCGACTCTCCCTACCGCGAAACGGCAAATATAAAAGATGGCAGCAATATCATGGCGGATATGGCAACCCACTGCTATGCGGGCAATGCCGCCAGGGGGATGAGTCTGGTGGCGCTCCATAATGGCGGCGGTGTCGGGATCGGCAAGGCGATCAACGGCGGATTCGGACTTGTGCTGGATGGCAGCGACCGGGTTGACGGAATTATCAAACGCGCCATGTTATGGGATGTGATGTGCGGTGTCGCCAGAAGGGCATGGGCCAGAAATACAAATTCCATTGAAACAAGTATGGAGTATAATTCGCTTCGTGAAGGCAGGGATCATATCACCCTGCCTTATCTGGCGGATGAAGCGTGGATCGAAAAGGTGGTCACTGAAAAACTGAACCCCTGATATGGTCCCTGCGGCCTGATCAGGGTATGTTTTTATTGTGCCGGGCAGCGCGCCATTACAGGCCGCTGCCCCTTAGCTATTGTCCATCCATAAATGGCCAATTTGCCCGCTATCTGTGTTGTGCTCAAAATTTTATCCTCGC
>JBFFHG010000117.1:0-7777 GCA_041557055.1 Desulfosarcinaceae bacterium | reverse complement strand
TGGCCCCGCCCACCGCAATGATCCGGTGCTTCGAGGTTGCACTTTTTTGGGATTTGGTTTCCGTCATCGAAAGATGTTCCCGAAATAAATACCAACGCCGGTCGTTGGCGCTTCAATGCCTAATATATCGGTTTGAACGCTAATTACTTAAGCTCCGGGCCTTGACAAAACAGTCGCCCCGCCGTAACTATGGGCCATATGTTTTTCATGTGGAGAGGCGCGAGGGATCTGGCCCGCTGACCGCCCGGCAACCTGACCATCAAGGTGCCAAATCCAGCCCCATGGATGGGGAACATGAGGTCTGAACCGGCAAAATGGCGCTATAGACCTCTCTCCGGTATGCGGTGAGAGGTTTTTTTATGGAGACGACATAAGGAGAGAGCCCCATGACGGATCTTATAAAAGGTTTTGCCACCAAAGCCATTCATATTGGTCATGCGCCGGATTCAGACACCAAATCCCGGGCCGTGCCCCTGTATCAAACCACCTCATATACCTTTGACGATACGGCCCACGCCGCTGATCTGTTCGGTCTGCGCAAATCCGGCAACATTTACACCCGCATCATGAACCCAACCACCGAGGTGCTGGAGCAGCGCGTCGCAGCCCTCGAAGGCGGCGCGGCCGCCCTGGCCGCGGCATCCGGCCAGGCGGCCGAGACCCTGACCATTCTGACCCTGGCCCGGGCCGGTGATCAGATTGTGGCTTCCACCGACCTTTACGGCGGAACGGTCAGTTTGTTTGCCCACACCCTGGCCCGGCTGGGCATCACGGTCAAATTCGTACCGCCGGACGATTTCGATGCCTGGGAATCGGCTGTCAGCGATAAAACCAGGGCCTTTTTTGCGGAGAGTATCGGCAATCCCAAACTGGAGATTCTGGACCTTGAGAGGATTGCGGCCATCGGTCGCAAACACGGTGTGCCCCTGGTGGTGGACAATACCGTCACCAGTCCCTACCTGCTCAATCCCATTGCCCACGGGGCGGCTGTTGTGATCCATTCGGCCACCAAATTCATCGGCGGCCACGGCACCTCCATCGGCGGCATCATCGTGGATTCGGGCCAATTCGACTGGGCCGCGTCAGGTCGTTTTGCCGATTTTGTGGAACCGGACCCGGCCTACCACGGGCTCAAGTTTTACGAAACCTTCGGCAACCGGACCTTTATCCTGCGGGCCCGGGTGCTGGGCCTGCGCGATATGGGCGCAGCCATGAGCCCGTTCAACGCCTGGCTCTTTTTACAAGGTCTGGAAACCCTGGCCCTGCGGATGGAGCGGCACAGCACCAACGCTCTGGCCGTGGCACAATTTCTCGAAGCCCACAGGTGTGTGGCGTGGGTGCGCTATCCGGGATTGGCGTCATCGCCCACCCATGGTCTCAAAGACAAATACCTGCCCAGGGGTCAGGGCGCCATGGTGGGATTCGGCATCCGGGGCGGCCGGCCGGCGGCGGTCAGATTCATTGAAAGCTGCAAGCTGTTCAGTCATCTGGCCAATATCGGCGACGCCAAGAGCCTGGTGATTCATCCGGCCTCCACCACCCATGAGCAATTGAGCCCTGAAGAGCAATTGGCCGCCGGCGTCACCCCTGATTTTATCCGGTTGAGCGTGGGCATCGAGGATATCGGCGATATCATCGCCGATCTGGATCAAGCCCTGGAGACGGGTGTGGCGTGTGCGCTCTAGCCCGAAGCTGCAGCCGTTTTGAGTGTTAAAGGATTCAAGCTTATTTTTTGACGTGCGGAACGAATATGGACAGAAATTCAGTCGGGCAGGTGACGCCCGTGACATTCACATTCGGCGGCCAGGATAATCCCATGGTGCTGGATTCCGGGCGCTCACTGGGTCCCGTTGAAATCACTTATGAAACCTATGGGACGCCCAATGCCGATCGCTCCAATGCGATCCTGATCTGTCACGCCCTGTCCGGGGATCACCACGCGGCCGGGGTGCACGGTCCCCACGACCGCCATACCGGTTGGTGGGACAGCATGATCGGACCGGAAAAGGGGTTTGACACTCGCAGGTACTGGGTCATCTGCGCCAACATCATCGGCGGCTGCAAGGGGTCCACCGGCCCGCTGAGCATCAACCCGGATACGGGCCGGGCCTACGGTCTGGATTTTCCCATTGTGACCATCGGGGACATGGTAACCGCCCAGAAGCAATTGATCGACCATTTGGGCATCTCCCGGCTCTACTGTGTTGCCGGGGGCTCCATGGGCGGCTTTCAAGTGTTGGAGTGGAGCTTGCGCTATCCCCGGATGGTGCGCTCGGCCATCTGCATCGCTTCGGCGGCGCGGCTCTCCACCCAGGCCATTGCCTTCAATGCCGTGGGGCGCAGCGCCATCACCCGCGATCCGGAGTGGTTCCAGGGAGAGTATAACGGCAGCGGCGCGGGGCCGGAAAAAGGGCTGGCCATCGCCCGCATGGTGGGCCACATCACCTATCTTTCGGAATTGCTGCTGGATGCCAAGTTCGGCCGCCGGCTGCAATCCGCCAATCGCCTCAGCTACAATTTCGCCAGCGAGTTCGCCATCGAATCCTACCTGGACCACAAGGGCAGCGCCTTTACCAAGCGCTTTGACGCCAACAGCTATCTCTACATCACCAAGGCCATGGATTATTTCGACATCTCCCGATCCTACGGCCCCTTGAAGGAGGCCTTTGCCCAGGCCCGGGCGCGCTATCTGTTCGTCTCCTACTCAACCGACTGGCTCTTTCCCACCGCCCAAACCAGGGAGATGGTGCGCGCCCTGCTCTCCAACGGCAAGCCGGTTTCGTTTATCGATATCGAGTCGCCTTACGGCCACGACGCCTTCCTGGTGGAAGAGGCCAAGCTGACCCCCATCATCGCAGGCTTTCTCAGCGGCGTGGACAAGGCGGTGGCGGCATGACCGCCCAGTATGTGGACCGGCTGAGCCGCACCGACAGGGATATGATCCTGACCCTGGTGCCGGAAAGGGCGCGGGTTTTGGATCTGGGCTGCGGGGACTGCAGTTTGCTCAAGGAGCTGGTGATTAAAAAGAGGATTCGCGGCACGGGCCTGGATATCGACGGCATGCAGCTCATCACCGGGCTGGCCTACGGCCTGGATGTCTTTCAGGGCGATCTGGACGGGGGGCTGTCCGATTTTCCCGATCAGGCTTATGACTACGTGATTTTAAACCAGACCCTGCAAGTGGTCAAAAATCCCCTGCTGGTGCTCAATGAGATGCTGCGCATCGGTCGCTTCGGCATTGTGGGGTTTCCCAACTTTGCCCAGTGGCAATTGCGCCGCGGGCTCTTTTTCGGCGGCCGGGCGCCCAAGTCCCCGGCCCTGCCCTTTGAATGGTACGATACGCCCAACATCCGGGTGCTCTCCATCAAGGATTTTTCCGACTACTGCCGCAAGCACGGCATCAACATCGTGCATCAGCGCTATCTGCTGGGCGGGCGCTGGATTGGATCACCCCTATGGAAAAGGGCCGCCAACCTGCTGGCCCATATCGGGTTGTTCGTCATTACGCGCGAAACGCCGCCGGTTCCCGCCACCTGATTCGTGCCGGACCGCAAAACCCGGTTTTAGGGTCACCCATCTTTTTGCGCTTCTTCCACAACCTCTTCCCAGAAGATCTCAAATGTTTCTTCCGCGGACAGGCGTTGGCTCTTGATCATGGGGATTGTTTTGGCTGCGTTAATGCAATTGATTTTGGTTCGCAGGGCGTAAAGCGATTGATTTTGCAAATCTTCCGATCCGTCATGGGCCTGCAGATGCGCTTTCATTTTTCCGATCAGGGACTCAACCTTGGACAGTGCCGCATGACGGCATTGCGCGGTCTGTTTCTCGACGATCCTGTCATGGTGGGGTTTGACGATTTTCAGCAACCGGCAGGCTTCATCCACCTTATCATAGGGCTGCGGCGAAAAGAGAATCCGGTTGAATCGTTGGTAAGCGGCGGCAACAACCGGGTCCTCCGGAGGCGCGGCCATGGTCTGGCTTGATTCATTGGCAAATCGGACCAGCATCTGCCACCTGTCGCTGTGGTCGGCATAAAAACCGGCCAGGGTTTTAACGCTCTTCACCAGCAGCGCAATTTTTCCGGTATTCTCATAAAAGGTGTGAATCAGAGAAAAAGGGTCCAGCTTCGCAGTTATCGATTCAATGATATCCAGATTGGCGTCGATGTCTCTTGCGCCGGGAAATCCGGGCCGCTGGGATAGAATCCGGCACGATTCAAGGGTGTTTTTCCACGCCCGAATCCGGCGAAGCAGTCGAAGTGCGAATTCAGCCTGGTCATGGTCGTCGTGAGAATCGGCTTCATCGGAAATTTGCCTGAAAAAAAGCTTGACCTCGCAAAAAACGGTCTCCTCAACCGGCTTGTTGAGCACAACCCGCATGCGCAGGGCTGCCGCCGCCGATTCGATCAAAATGTTTTTCGCTGTACCCGGGGGGACAATCTGCTGATCCATGCTGAACTGTAATTTTAAATCGTGGGCCAGCCAGAAAAGATGCTGCAGCACCTTGAATTCAGACCAGCCAGGCACGTTGACGGCCATTTTGACTAAATCGCCAAGGCTGACGGTCCCGTGCATTTCAATATGACCGGCAACCATAGCCATCATTTGATTTTGCTCAGCCAACGTTTGGTTTTCAAAATCGAATAGCAGGATCTGCCGGGGTCCCAGCACAATATCCCTGATCTGTTTGACTGTCATCACCGCCCCTTGCCATGCATTTGCTCAGGCTTATGGATGCAACAAGGCATTGAAGTCCCGTATTTTCGCAAAAACTTACACCACAAAGTTCATAAAAATCAATAGGGACAACACCTCAACGGCAATTCCCCGGGCACGGGGTGTATGATCGTTTAAAATCCGCCGAAAGCCGGCAGCATCCTTATTTAGAGAAAATTATTTCACCCGCACACCAATTTTTTTTGTTTGGCTCTTGATATTTCCATTTAAAAGCGTATTAGCGCTGTGACAAAATATTCGAACCGGGAAATTCATCCCAGGACATCGTGGAGAGAGAGAAATGAAGATCAAAAAAGGACGTCATCACATAAACAGCGTCACCTACAATATCATGATGATCACACTGGGGTGCTCTATTTTGGGCCTTGGCGTCAAAGGCATCGCCCTGCCCCATAGTTTTATTTCCGGCGGTTTCTCCGGTTTGGCCCTGCTCATCTATTACTGGACAGGCCTGCTCTCTCCGGGGCTGCTCTTTTTTGCATTGAATGTTCCTATTTTCATTCTTGCCTGGCGCTATGTCAGCCGGCGATTTTTCGGTTACAGCCTTTACGGTATGGCGGCCCTGACACTGGCCATCGACCTGATCGACCTGCAAATCAACGTTCAGGATCCCATGTTGGCGGTGTTGGCGGGCGGTTTCCTGATCGGGACCGGCAGCGGTGTCATTCTGCACTCCCTGGGGTCGGCGGGCGGCAACGACATCATCGCCGTCATGCTGAACCAGCGCCTGAATGTGCGCATCGGCACCTTCTTCTTTGTATTCAATATCGCCCTTTTCGCTTTCAGCCTGGGACGGCTGCCCCTGGACGTGGTGCTCTATTCCCTGGCGATGAGCTTTGTCACCAGTCAGGTCATGGAATACGTCCTGAACATCTCCAACCAACGCAAAATGGCTCTGATTGTCTCCGAGAAATCGGAAAAAATCGCCGCCGAGATCCTCACCCATCTGGGACGCGGGGCCACCATACTGGATGGCCGGGGCGCCTATACCGGCCAGAAAAAAAAACGTGGTAATGACGGTGATCAACAACTTCCAGCTCAAACGTCTGGAGGAGCTGGTTTTCAGCATTGATCACCATGCCTTTGTGATTATGGAGAACACCTTGAACGTCCTCGGCAAAGGCTTTTCCGAGCGCAAAACCTATTAGGTCACAGGGAGAACAGCGATTCCCAATAGAAAAAAACCATGCGATCTTTTTCAACGCCCTGATATTTATTCAAAATACAACCAGGCAAAGCACATTCGCTTAAAACTTAACACGTCCAAATCCCTTCGCCATATTTTTTATGCAAACGTTAGGGGTTATTTGAGACAGGGCTGCGGGGCCTATCCTGTTATTCACGTCGGCGCCCCGGGGGCAGGGCGCCGGCGGCTGTCAGTTAAGGTTTTCGGTGACCTGCACAAAAACCTTGATGTCTCTTTTGGCCAACTCGTCAAAATACATTTGAGGATCGATGACCGACTCACCGGAGAAAAAGCCCTTCTCCTTTATCTTTCCCCCGCCCAGCAGACGTGTCGTCACTGCACCGGGAAAGCCCACGGTAAACGGGCCGCAGGCCATGTTCCATTTGGGGTAGGGATGCAGGATGGTTTCAACCTGATAGGTCAATTTGCGCCCATCCTTCTGGCCGATGACCATCACGCGGATATCTTTATGATCGTCGTGGGCCTGGGGGACGGAGCGATCCAGATATTGAACCGGCTTTTCCACCATGGCAATCAGCACATCCCGGGGAACGACTTGGTTGCCTTTGACATTGATGGGTTCGGTGGAGCCGAATCCGATGTCGAGCAGGAACCGCAGCTTTTCTTCGAAGAGTTTGGGCAAAGCCAGACGGAAGCTCACATTCTTGATCCCCTTATCGGCAAAGGAAAGGGGCATCGTCGCCACTTCGGAGTGGATCACATTGTACACCGTCTGCCGACCCACCGGATCGGCGAAATCGATGACCTCTTCGCCAGAAAAGGAGGGAAGCTCCAACATCTGGCCATCCTTGAATTCGAAGTTATTAATGGTAAACTCGTCCAGAATGGTGTCCAGAGCATACTGGGGAACGATCTTGTTGCCTTTGATCAGACGATTGACGATGCCCGAATAGATTCTTACCGTCTCGACAGTATCCAGACGATCCACGGCGTATTTCGCCATGACGTTGACGATGCCGGGGGCCACACCCGATCCCACGATACCGGTGATGCCGGCTTTTTTAAATTCTTCATGCTTGGTCAACTGCTTTTTGGCCCAGTGGTAGAGCCCGCCCAGATCGGTGTAGTTGGTACGCGAAACGATGCAGGCTTCCATCACCGGCAGGTTCAGTTTATGGGTCGAACAGTTGATACAGGCATCATATCCGTTCAGGGCTGCGGCCAGTTTCTGGGTGTCCATGACATCGATCACCTTGGCCGCCACCTTTTCGGACCGCACCAGTTTGCCCCTTGCGTCAAGGGCATCGGGCAGGGCATCGATCAAAAGTAATTTTTCAACCGATTCATCTTCAGCAAAGTCGTAAATGGCACCCAGAGCCTGCCTTCCCGCACCTCCGACAACTGCAATCTTCATTGATTGTTCTCCTTTCAAATGGATAACACTTACGTTAACGGATTGTTCAAAAGTCCAATCTATTGGTGTCCGCACCCGCCTGAAGTTTATTTCATCAGGGACTTGGCCCCCTCCAAAACTGACTTTAAACCTAATAATCAAAAACCAAATCATGGACGACCGGCCAATCACGGGTAATGCGAGTCAATGGAACCGTGATTCTCCGGTCGGACTTTTTCACGTCATGCAATAACAACTGCAGCTTTGCAACCGATATGCCACCTTGAATTTTTTTTAACTAATTGATATTTAAACAAATTAACTATAGATGGATTTCGTGGGGCGATTCAACAATGAATCGGCGAGGAAACTTGCAGGGAAACAGGGCCTCTAATGGCAAAAAATAATCCACATTTGAATCGACAAGCTCTTCGCCAGCATTAATAACAACAACTCGACTTTCGATTTTCATAAGCCGGCGAGTCGGTCTATGTTTTGATT
>JBFFHG010000116.1:0-7782 GCA_041557055.1 Desulfosarcinaceae bacterium | reverse complement strand
TTGAAAACGCCGTTGAGGGGATTTTTCAGTCCACCATCGAAGGCCGCTTTATCAGCGCCAGCCCCTCCATGGCCAAGATATTCGGCTATGAACGCCCTCTGGATCTGATCGCTTCGGTCAGCGACATCGGCACCCAGTGCTATGTCAATCCCGAAGACCGGGATGCATTTACCCGCCGCATCACCCGGGATGGAATGGTGCAAAGGTTCGAGAACCAAATGGTGCGCCGGGACAAAAGTCGTATATGGGTATCCATTTCGGCCCGCCTTGTCCGGGAAAATCACGGTCATCCCCCTTATTATGAAGGCTTTTGTGTGGATATCACCAAACAGAAAAACCTGGAGACCCAATTGCGTCAGGCGCAGAAAATGGAAGCCATCGGAACCCTGGCCGGCGGTATTGCCCACGATTTCAACAATATTCTTGGCGTTATCATTGGGTGTACGGAACTTGCGTTGGAGAGAGTTCCCGTGGGAAGAGATGAATCGATCCTTATGGGCAAGGTTCTGGGCGCCGGCAGACGGGCCAAGGAATTGGTCAAACAGATTCTGACCTTTAGCCGCCAGGGTAAAAGCGAAATCAAACCGCTCTATCTGAGCCCGATTGTAAAGGAGACGCTCAGATTTATCCGGGCCACAACGCCGGCGACCATCGAGATTGAGCAGGAGATCGACCAGAACAGCGGGGCCGTCCTGGCCGATCCGACCCAGATTCACCGGCTGCTCATGAATCTTTACACCAATGCGGTCTATGCCATGCGGCCCAACGGGGGGGTGCTGAAAGTCAGCCTGGCCGACCGGGACTTGGCCGAGGAGGCTGTGGCTGCCAATGCCGACATGAAATCCGGACCCTATGTTGAATTGTGTGTCCGGGATACGGGCCAGGGGATGTCGCCTGAGACCATCGAACGGATTTTCGACCCTTTTTATACCACCAAGCCGGTGGGCGAAGGGACCGGCCTTGGATTGTCGGTGGTCCATGGCATTGTAAAAAGGCACAATGGGGCGATTGTGGTGGAAAGCCGGCCGCAAAGAGGCACCACTTTCAAAGTCTGTTTGCCCAGACTCGACAAACGGCATATAACGATAATGGAGGCGTTGGATGCAGGGGTTCCCGGAGGGACTGAAAGGATTCTTCTTGTGGATGATGAGAAGGAGCTGGCGGATACATTGCGGCAGATACTGGAAGAGTTGGGATATGCCATCACTGCCACGACCAGCAGCGTGGAAGCCTACGACCATTTGCGCGGGGCCCCGGGAAATTTTGATTTGGTTGTAACCGATTTGACCATGCCGGATATGACCGGTATCGATCTGGCCGAAAAGATTATCCGGATCAGTCCGGATATGCCGATAATCATGTGCACCGGATTCAGCGAGCTTATTACACCGGAACAGGCCCGGGCCGCCGGTGTACGGGAAGTGCTTTTCAAGCCGGTGGCCCGGTGGCAGTTGGCAACAACTATTCGCAGGGTGCTGGATCAACCCTGACAGCGTGCGGACAGGCTGAGTTGTGCGAAAAATGGCTGAAATCCTGATCATTGATGACGATAAGGATATGGCTTTCACCCTTTGCCGTATGGTGGAGGGGATGGGGCACGCTTCCGTGGACGCTTTCACTCTTAAAGAGGGCCTGGAGAAAGCCGCGGCCGGCAGATTCGACGTCATCTTTCTCGATGTCAAACTGCCGGATGGCAACGGCCTGAGTATCATCCCCGATCTTCAGGAGAACCCGTCGCCGCCCGAAATCATCATAGTTACGGCCTATGGCGATCCCGGAGGGGCTGAACTCGCTTTGAGAAATGGTGTGTGGGACTATCTTACCAAACCGCTGGAGCTTAATGAGATGAGGCTCTCCCTCACCCGGGCGCTCCAGTATCGACATGAGAAACAAAAGATCATGGCCCCTGTGGCGGTGAACCGTTGCGGCATTGCCGGTCAAAGCCCGCAGATGCAAAAATGTATCGAGCAGTTGGCGCAGGCCGCCGGCAGTGATGCCGGGGTTCTGATCACCGGCGAAACCGGAACCGGCAAAGAGCTCTTTGCCCGGGCCATTCACGCCAACAGCGTCCGGTCCCAACGTCGTTTCGTGGTTGTGGACTGCGCCGCATTGCCGGAGCAGCTTGTGGAGAGCATTCTCTTCGGCCATGTCAGGGGCGCTTTCACCGGGGCGGACAGCGCCAGGGACGGACTGGTCAAGCAGGCTGACGGCGGCACCCTTTTCCTGGACGAGATCGGAGAGCTGCCGCTCCATTTGCAAAAGGGATTTTTAAGGGTGCTGCAAGAGCGTCGATTCCGCCCTGTGGGGCACAGCCGGGAAATCGAGAGCGATTTCCGACTGGTGGCCGCCACCAACCGGAACCTTGAACAGATGGTCACGCAGGGCTCATTCCGCAAAGATCTATTCTATCGGATTCGAACCCTGGTGATCAACCTGCCGCCTTTGCGCAAGCGCCCGGGAGACATCAGGGATCTGATTTTATACCATACGGCCCGACTTTGCGACCAATACAGCGTCGCCCCCAAAGGGTATTCACCGGAGTGCCTGGAGGCGCTGACCCGTTACCCCTGGCCTGGAAATGTGAGGGAGCTTGTCAATACGCTGGAAAGCACCATGGCGGCGGTCCGCAACGAACCGACGATTTACGCCAAACATCTGCCGATGGAGATTCGCATTCAAATGGCGTCCATGGCTCTGGAAGATAAAAGCAAACAAGAGAAATTGCCCAGGCAAAACACCCCCCAACGCCTTCCGACCTTCCAGGATTTGATAGTCCAAACCAAATACCGTTATTTTCAGGATCTGATGGTACAAACCGGTGGGGATATCGGCAAGGCATGCGAAATATCGGGACTTCCACGTTCCACCTTGTATGATCAATTGAAGAAGGTGGGGATCTCGCTGGCCAAATAACGTTGCCTTTGGCTCATCTTTTTTTTGTGACCCATGACGCTGCGCTCTCGGACGTTTGTCAACTGTGAGCGCGGCCCCCGCCGCCACATAGTCAAGGCAATCTGCCGGCTGTGTGCCAACCATAGCCGCCGCTCATTTTGCCTTCTATAATTTCGGAATTCATCCGAATTTCCGGATAGCGTTGATTGCCCTAAACCCGGTCCAACGGCCGTTTGTACTCCGGATTTTCGGATTGTTGAGCCGGAATAGTGCGCTCCGATTTCCCGCTCGCTCCCCTCTCAAATATATATCAAATTGAATTCATGGCAAAAAATGGATTATCGGCGTTTTGGCACGGTGATTGCCGTATAAAGTTCGGATAAAAGCCGGCATTTTGAAATCCATCGATATCCCACTGGGGAAAACCACAATTATGGAGGACTCAAAAATGAAAAAAGCCCTACTGTGCATGACTCTCTTTATTTTTACCATGGTTACAGCCACCGGCGTGTGGGCCAAGAGCAAATGGGATATGCATCTCAACTATCCTGCCGGCAATTTTCATAGTCAGGGCGCCCAGCGCTTTGCCGACCGGGTGAAGGCGGCCACCAACGGAGAAATTGAGATCGTTCTCCATTTTGGAGGCGCTTTGGGCTTCAAAGGGCCTGAGCTGCTGCGCGCAGTGGCCGAAGGGCAGATCGCCATCGCCGAGATTCCAACGGGCATGGTAGAGGGCGACGCCCCTATTCTGGCCTTGACGGCCCAGCCTTTTATCTCCACCAATGCGTTTGAACAACGCCTTTTGTATCAACTCTCCAAACCGGTCTATGCCAAGCATTTGAAAAGGTTCAACCAGAAAACCCTCTACACTTCGGTCTGGCCCTTTTCCGGTATTTACACCCAACGCCCTGTCGCCTCGGTGGAGGAGCTCAAGGGGTTGAAGATGAGGGTCTATGACGGCACCGGTCTGGATTTCGGCAATGCAACCGGTATTGCGGCCCGCAAGATGCCTTTCAGCGAGGTTTATCCTGCCATGCAGGCCGGCCTGCTGGATTCCATGTATACTTCATCGGTCTCCGGTGTGGATGCCAAGTCCTGGGAGATTCTGAAATATTTTATCCCCATCAATATTGTCGGTCCGGTAAATATGATCAATGTGAACCGTGATGCCTGGAACAAAATACCTGAAAATCTTCGTGCCAAGGTGCTTGAGATCGCCGGGCAGATGGAGGACGAGATGTGGAACCTGGCCGGTGAAATGGATCGCACAAGCACAAAAGTGCTTGAGGAAAAGGGCATGCAGATTAACACGGTCAGCAAGGCATTTCGTTCGCAATTGGATGCGCTCGGCGTGAAGCTGAGGGCTCAATGGGCGGAAAAGGCCGGTGCCGATGCCCAGAAGATTCTCGATGAATACTATCGCGCCACGGGGCGTAAGCAATAACCCGCTGGAATCTTTTATGATCACGGAGTGAGGCAGTTACATGCCTCCCTCCGGCCTATAATTAAAAAGGTAATGCGATGAAGACACTGGTTTATGGAATCGAGACTTTTAGCGAGTGGATGGCCAAGATCTCGGCGGCGATTTTGGGAGTGATGACCCTATTGATTTTGCTGGAGATTTTCTTGTGGAATTTTTTTGAAAAGACCACGCTTATTGCCGATGAATACAGCGCCTATGGACTGGCCACCATCATTTTTCTTGGTGCGGGCTATTGCCTGAAAGAAAAGGGCCACATTCGAATCACGCTGGTGCTGGGTTTTCTGCCGACCCGGGTGGCCAGGGCGATCACCTTTGCGGCCTCAGGCATCACCACTGTTTTTATGGGGTATGTGTGGTGGTATCTGTTGAAGATGCTGCAAGGCACCATGCGCTACAATTCCACTTCCGGAACGCTGACCAACACCCCCCTGTGGATTCCCCAACTGCTCATGCTGTTCGGCGCCGCCTGCTTTATGCTTCAACTTGCGGCGACCACCGTGAAGGTATTTCAGACCATGGGCACCGAAGAGGAGGTCGTTTGATGGATGCAAGCATGATGACCACCTCTCTGGTGGTGTTCGGCATTTTATTCCTGGCCCTGAGCAGCGGCATTTGGGTCGGATTTTCACTGTTCATCGTCGGTTTTGTGGGGATGACTTTTTTCAGCACCCTGCCCGCGGGCAATAACATGGCCTCTTCAGTATGGGCCACGGTGGAAAAATGGGAATATGTCGCTCTGCCCCTGTTTATTCTCATGGGGGAGATCCTCTACCGCTCCGGCATTTCCGAAAAGCTCTTCAAGGCTTTGGTGCCTTGGCTCTACCGGCTTCCCGGCGGTCTGTTGTTGATGAACATTATCTCCTGCACCCTGTTTGCCGCTGTTTCCGGTTCCAGCGCCGCCACCACCGCCACCGTCGGCCGAATCACCCTCAGTGAATTGGGAAAATTGGGGTACGATCGCCGCTTGGCCATGGGATCTTTGGCAGGGGCCGGTACCCTGGGATTTCTCATCCCGCCCTCCCTGATCATGATCGTGTATGCGATTTTGGCAGAGGTGTCCATCGGCAAGATGTTCATGGCCGGTATCCTTCCGGGGCTGCTGCTGGCCATGGTTTACTCTGCCTATATAATCTACAGGGGCATCAGAAATCCCGAGGTCGCGCCCCGGGCCAAAGAGAGCTATAGTTGGAAAGAGCGCCTGGTCACACTCAAAGACCTTGCTCCGACCCTCTTGCTGATTCTGATGGTTCTGGGAAGTATCTATGCCGGTATTGCCACACCCACCGAAGCTGCCGCCCTGGGTGTTTTGGGGGCAACCATCTTCGCGCTGATCAACCGCCGCATGAATCTCAAAATCATGCAGGAATGCCTTGTCGGTGCAGTCAAGACCAATGCCATGATTATGATCATCGTTGTTGGTGCGGGCTTTCTGTCGCGGGCAATGGGTTTTTTAGGTATTCCGGCGGCCCTTACGGCGGCGATTACCGGGATGCATCTATCGCCTTATGTTCTCATGTTGCTGCTCGGCGGCGTCTACATTGTGCTGGGGTGCCTGCTGGATGGCTTCTCGCTGGTGGTGATGACTCTGCCCATCGCACTGCCCATGGTCATTGCGGCCGGCTTTGATCCGATCTGGTTCGGGATCTATCTGATTCTTATGGTGGAGGTAAGTCAGATCACGCCGCCGGTGGGTTTTAACCTGTTCGTCATTCAGGGACTGACCCAGGAACCGGTCATGACCATCGCCAAATACGCCATGCCCTTTTTTCTGTTGATGCTGTTTACAACAGCCCTGATCACCCTGTTTCCGGATATCGCCCTGTTTTTTCCGAATATGTTCGCGGGCGTTAAGTGAACTCTGAAATCAGGGCCCTGAGAGGTGTTTTTGCATGCATGCCGTTCATTTTTTTGCGCTGAAACGTGAGCTGAAATTCCGCAAATCCGGAATCGTTTCTCCAAAACAGGAATGAAACAGCCTTAGGGCGCTTTGCATTTATGCATACCGGAGGAGGTCAGATCATACGCCGCCATGGTTCACGGTCGAAGGGGGGCGGCTTCACCCTTGATGCCTTGGTTTCGGAGCCTCGGGATATCATCAGGTTTAAAAAACGGTGTTACATGCCATGGCATTGAAATTGCTTGAAAATGTCTGAAAAATGTGAAAAGGAGGGACGCAAGATGATGACAACTGGCGCCGGCAAAGAGAGGTGGTTGTTTTGGTAACAATGGATCTGAACTGTGATATAGGTGAAGGCTTTGGTGCTTATAAACTGGGTATGGACGCGGAGGTTATGCCGTATATCTCTTCCGCCAATATCGCCTGTGGATGGCATGCCGGAGACCCGGTCATCATGAATACAACCGTGGCATTGGCCGCAGTGCATGGGACCGGATGCGGCGCCCATCCCGGCTATCCGGATCTGTTGGGTTTCGGCAGGCGGGCCATGGCTGTGACGGCGGAAGAATTAGAATTCTATCTGTTGTACCAGATCGGCGCACTGGAAGCTTTTTGCAGGGCCAACCACGTACCTCTTCGGCACATCAAGCCCCACGGCAGCCTTTATCATGCCGTTTTAAATGATCAACGGGCGGCCTCAAGCGTTGTAGAGGCCGTCGCGAAGCTTGACAGCGGCTTGATTTATGTGACCCTGGCCGGAAGCAGGGGGGATGCCGTGGCAAAAATAGGGCAGCAAGCCGGTCTGGTTGTCGCCCGGGAGGCGTTTCCAGACAGGGCCTACACCGCCGAGGGAACGCTGGTGCCCAGAAGCCAGCCGGGAGCGGTGATCAAAGATACGCAACAGGTTGTGGAGCGCGCCCTGCAAATGGCAACGGAAGAGAAGATCGTTTCAATTGAAGGCCATCTGATCGACCTGCAGGCCGATACGCTTTGCGTCCATGGGGATACGCCGGGTGCGGTCCAAATGGTAAAAGAGATCCGCCGGTTGTTGGAAATGGCGAATATTTGTGTCGAACCCATGACGGGAAATAAATCATAACGGGAGGAACCCATGACCTCTTTGTATGATCAACCGAAATTTCGCATGATGGGCGATTGCGGATTGCTGGTGGAATACGGTGCAAAAATCGACCCGGAAATAAACCGGAAGGTTCAGGCCGCCAGGTATGCTCTGGAACAAAACAATCTCGTCGGTGTCATTGAAATTGTTCCCGCCTATTGTTCCATGCTTATCGTATATGATCCTCTGACCATAAAAAAAGAGGCCCTTGAGGCTGCGGTCACCCATTTGGAAAATCGTTCAGCCGAAATCCAGGTGCCGGCACCTGAAAAAGTTGAAGTGCCGGTTTGTTACGGCGGCCAATGGGGACCTGATCTTAAGCGGGTTGCACAGCACAACGGGTTGACCGAAGAAGCGGTTGTCCGGTTGCACAGCGCACCGCTTTATCCC
>JBFFHG010000115.1:0-7796 GCA_041557055.1 Desulfosarcinaceae bacterium | reverse complement strand
TTGAGGGCTTCATACGGCTGAGGGTAGCCCTCCCGGCGCAAAATCGTCTGCAGCGCTTCGGCCACCACGGCCCAGTTTTTTTCCAGATCGTTTTGAAGGGCGCTCTGGTTGAGCAGCAATTTGCCCACTCCCCGGAGAAGGGATTTGTATGCAATCAGCGTGTGGGCCAGGGGTACGCCCAGATTGCGGGTCACGGTGGAGTCGGTCAGATCGCGCTGCAGCCGTGAGATGGGCAGCTTGTCGGCCAGATGACTGAAGATGGCGTTGGCCACCCCCAGATTGCCTTCGGCGTTTTCAAAATCGATGGGGTTGACTTTGTGGGGCATGGCCGAAGACCCCACTTCGTTGGCTTTGATCTGCTGTTTGAAATAGGCCATGGAGATATAGGCCCATATGTCGCGGCTCAGATCGATTAAAATGGTGTTGAGGCGCCTGAGATTATCGCAAAAAGCCGCCAGATGGTCGTAAGGTTCGATCTGGGTGGTGATCCGGGTGCGGTCCAGACCCAATGTTTCATTGACCAGGCGGTTGGCGAAAGCGATCCAGTCGATTTGGGGGTAGGCCACCCGATGGGCATTGAAATTGCCTGTGGCACCTCCGAATTTGGCGGCGAATGGAATGTTTTTGAGCAGCACATGCTGCCGGTTCAGGCGTTCCACAAACACAAAAAGCTCTT
Source organism: Desulfosarcinaceae bacterium (assembly GCA_041557055.1). Lineage (GTDB taxonomy): Bacteria > Desulfobacterota > Desulfobacteria > Desulfobacterales > Desulfosarcinaceae > JARRKU01. Next base: position 7,120 of record JBFFHG010000115.1, on the reverse strand, counting down.
TTCCCATCCGGGTGGGCGAGGCCGGTTGGCCGTGGGTCCTGGCCAGCATGGGCACCTCTTTCCACTCCCGGGATTTGGCCGTCAGTTCTGAAATGATCTGCGCCAGAACCGGCGCCATCACTTCCTGCCAGGCCTCCTTAAGGGCCAGGGGCATTGCGGTGTTGTTGATGTCCTGGGAGGTGAGGCCGAAATGGATGAACTCCTTATGGTCGCTTAATTCCAGTTGGTCAAATTTTTCCTTGATGAAATACTCCACAGCTTTGACGTCGTGGTTTGTGACCTTCTCAATCTCCTTGATTTTTTTGGCGTCTTCAAGGGTGAAATTCTGGAAGATGGACCGCAGGGCGTCGAATTTATGGGGGTCGAAATTTTCCAGTTGGGGCAAGGGAAGCCGGCACAATGCAATAAAGTATTCCACCTCAACCCGGACACGATATCTGATCAGCGCACCCTCGCTGAAGTGGTCGGCCAACGGCGCGGTGGTGCGGCGATAGCGCCCGTCCACCGGTGAAATCGCTTCCAACGCAGAAAAGGTCATGTGGGAGCCTTTCATTATTTCAAGTTTATTTGCCTCACGATTCAATCGTCGCCGGATAATAAGCCGCTGCATCAAAGCTTGTCAAGAGATCCCATGTCGATCGTAACTGTCCATTTTTGTTAAATCGTGCCCATCCATAAATGGCCAATTTGCCCGATATCCGTGTTGTGGGAAAAATTTTATCCTCGGAATATCAACCATCTGCCTGCGGTAAAATTTTTCCCAGGTCTTGATCTCGACCCAATTTGCCTATTTCTGGATGGGCACTAAATTATAAATCATATGAATACGTGTTGAACCTGTGCAGAAGTTGGGACCCATCCGGGAAAAAAAGAACCGGCTTGCCTTCAGTCCTGATTGGGCGTATATAATTTGGCCGCCTGCCCATGATCTGCCAAACCGTGCGGCGCAGGGGCAATATTTGGCGCCGGAAATTGCGATACACGAGGCAGGGCATGCAAGCCAAACCGATTTTTTTTGAACACTTGAAAAGTGTGTTCATATCCGAACTGATTTCTCCTGCGACGGCCGAATATTGCAATCTGTTCAAGGCGGACCGCCTGATAAGCTGTGCCGTCGGGTGGTTATCAATCCGGGGCGGGGGATCTCTTTTTTCAGGATACCGATTCTGACTTTTGATAATTCAGTAAGTAAATGAAGTCAATATATTGTATATTATTTTTCCCTTGACGCATCTCTATGAATGAGATTATTGGAGTCGGTTATTTTCAGAAGGCTGAGATTGATGCTATGATTATTTATAAAAGACGCCAAAAAAATAGGATGGCGGCCGTTTTCTTTTCCGGTCCGGGAACGTTTGCCCATGGGGTGCATCCGTCCCAGTGCAAAGAGCTGTCCGACAGCGCCACTGTTGAGATCGTGCCCGCCCCGGAGAAAGTCGTTCTGCCGTTGTTGCAGCATATCGGCGGTCCCTGTGTCCCTTTGGTCAAGCCCAAGCAGGTGGTCGTCTCGGGCGAAATGGTCGCAAAGGGAGAGACCTTTGTATCCACCACCCTGCACGCAACAGTGTCCGGAGTGGTCCAGAAAAACCAGATGACAACCCTGGCAAACGGGCGGCACCTTGAGGCCATTGTCATTCGCACTGAGGGCCAACAGCTCTCCGGGCAGGCTTTGTGGGATGAGTTATACGGCGGCCAGTGGCCGCAGAAAAGTTGTCAGGCCATGAAGCCGGCGGATATTTCGGCGGCCATTCAAAAAGGCGGTATTGTCGGGCTCGGCGGCGCTGCATTTCCCACCCATGTAAAAATCACCCCCAGCGAGAAGAAGCCCATTCATGCGTTGGTGGTTAACGGCTGTGAATGCGAACCTTACCTGACAACCGATTACCGTGTCATGGTGGAGGCCCCCGAGGCTGTCGTGGCCGGAGCCTTGTTGGCTTCCCGCGCCTTGGGAGCCCGTGAAACCATTGTCGGGGTAGAGAACAACAAACTGGAAGCCGTGGCCGCTTTAAGGCGGGTTGCGGCCGGGGCCGGCATTAAAATCGCCGTGCTTAAGACCAAATATCCCCAGGGCAGTGAAAAACACCTCATTAAAGCCGTCCTCAATCTTGAGGTCCCGCTGGGCGGGCTGCCCATGGATGTGGGCGTGGCCATTACCAATGTGGCCACAGCGGCTTCGGTGGCCGGCGCCGTTATGCGCAACCGCCCCCTGACCCACCGGGTGATCAGCGTTACCGGCGGCGGTATCGTAACCCCCAAAAATCTTCTGGTTCCCATCGGTATCTCCATGGGGGCGGTGATCGATTACTGCGGCGGCCTGCGTCCCACAGCGGCTCGTATCATCGCCGGCGGGCCCATGATGGGGTTTGCATTTACCGATCCCGATACCCCCGTAACCAAAGGCACCAGCGGCATTACCGTGCTGACCCATGAGGAGATTCGTAAGGGCAGAACCACCACTTGCGTTCGCTGCGGCCGTTGCACGGATGTCTGCCCCATGAATCTGGTGCCCACCAAACTGGCGGCCGCTTCCCGCTATAAGAATTTGAGTGTGGCCCGGCACTACAATATTCAAGCCTGTTTTGAGTGTGGCTCCTGTGTCTATATCTGCCCGGCCGGACTTCCGCTGGTGCAAAATATCCGTACCGGCAAAGCGCTGCTGGCGGCAGAGGGTAAGAGATGAGATCAGAAGAAATAATTCCCGGCCAAAGACAACCGGAGGTTCATGTGGCCCCCTCCCCCCATGTCAACAACCTGGGGATGTCCACCTACAGCATGATGCGCGATGTGTTGATTTCGCTGGTTCCTCTCGTGATGGCGGCCATCTTTTTTTTCCGCTGGCTGGCTGTAAAACAGTTGTTGATCTGCCTGGTGGCCTGCCTGGTGGCCGAAGCCCTGTTTACCCGCATGCGGGGACGCCGACCCAGCTTGGGGGATTTGTCGGCTGCTGTGACAGGCGCCATTCTGGCGCTATCCCTGCCGGCAACCGCCCCCTGGTACGTGGGGGTTATCGGTTCGGGCGCGGCCATTGGTATCGGCAAGCTGGTATTCGGCGGCCTGGGCATGAACATTTTCAATCCGGCCATGGTGGGCAGGGCATTTGTGATGATTGCCTTTGCCGGTGATCTGGCCGCGTCCGGCTACATCCTCCCGGGACAAGGGGTTGATATCGTTTCCCAGGCGACGCCGCTGACCGCCTTTCAGCAATCCGGCATAACAACATCGTTGGGCGCCATGTTTTTGGGCGTCTGTAACGGCTCCCTGGGAGAAACCAGCGCCCTGGCCTGCCTTGCGGGCGGTGTTTTTCTGTGTGTGCGCAGAGCGGCCTCATGGGAGATACCGGCAGCTCTTTTGCTCAGCGCGTTTTTTTGGGGGGTGTGGCCAATCTGGCCGATTTGGCCAGTGGGTGGACGGTTCTGCACCATCTGACGGGGGGCGCTCTGCTTTTCGGCGCGTTTTTTATCGCCACAGACCCTGTCACCACGCCTCTGACCGCCAAAGGCAAATGGATTTTCGGCCTTGGGACCGGTTCACTGATCATGTTGCTGCGGATTTTCAGCGGTTATCCCGAAGGGGTGATGTTTGCCGTGTTGTTAATGAACGGGGTGACCCCCCTGATCAACCGATGGACCATACCGCGTCCGTTCGGAGGTGTGTAATTTGGAATCGACCACAGTCAACCCTTCGACCGATTCTTCCGGTCGTTTTAAAAACGCCAATCTTGTCCAGGCTTGGCTGATATTGTTGCTGGCGCTTTTGTTCGGTTCGGCCCTGGCCGCCGTGCAGGTTCAGTTGAGCGACACCATTGCCGCCAACAAACTCAACGAAACCCTTGCGCAGGTTCCAGCATTGATCTGGGGTGAAAGCAGGGCGGGCCAGCCTGAGGCGCCGGCATCCGTGCAAATTACCCCCGGTACCATCCTGGTGGAAAAAGAGGGCAAACCATCCCCTTATAATCTGTATCGGGTGGCGCAAGGCAACCATGTGGCGGGCTGGGTCATCAAAGCCGCCGGGCAGGGATATGCGGATAAGCTGGAGTTGCTTATCGGCGTGGATGCCGATCTTAAAAACATCACGGGGCTCTTTGTCCTTGAACAGAAAGAGACGCCCGGTCTTGGTAACAAAATTATCCTTCCCCAATGGCGCGGCCAATTCATCGGCAAACAAACCGATACCCCCCTGCAGGTGATCAAAGGCGGGCAACGGGGCGCCCATACCATCGACGCCATCACCGGTGCCACCATCTCATCGCGCAGCGTGACCGCCATCGTCAATGCCACAATCGGCAACCTTAAAGGTCAGCTCGATTCGGAAGGAAAACAGTTCTCCGAAAGGCCCATGCCATGACAAATCAACCAACCCCCATGGAGCGCTTCATTCAGGGTATCTTGCCTGAAAACCCGGTGTACCGCCAACTTCTGGGCCTGTGCCCGACACTGGCGGTGACCAACGGCCTGAAACCCGCCCTGACCATGGCCGGAGCCGTGGGGGTGGTGCTGTTGTGCGCCAACGTCATCATCAGTCTGATTCGCAATCTGCTCAAGCCCCATTTGCGTATCGTGGTCTTTACCCTGACCATCGCCACCTTCGTGACCATCGTGGACCGCTTTCTGGCGGCCTATATGTATCAGATGAGCAAAACCCTGGGGCCGTATATTCCCCTGATCATTGTAAATTGCATCATTATCTGCCGGTGTGAGGTGTGTGCGTCAAAACAGTCGGTTTTTGCGGCCGGTGCCGACGCCGTCGGCCAGGCCGCCGGTTTCGGGCTTGCGCTGGCCAGTATTGCGACAGTGCGCGAGATCCTCGGAACAGGAATGCTGGCCGGTATGGCCGTTTTGCCTGCAGCCTGGCCCGCGTGGGTGATCATGGTGCTGCCGCCGGGAGCTTTTTTAACCTTCGGCCTGCTGCTGGGACTGGTCAACTGGGTTCAACAGCGGCGCGCGGCTAAGGGGTGATAGGGCCTATCGGTTGAGGGGGGCTCCATATCACTTTTTACTTATTCTTGATTTGATTGGGACGAATAGTGGAATACTTATTTGACATTTTTCTAATCGCCATTACAGCCGCACTGATCAACAATTTCGTGCTCTACTATTTTGTCGGCATCTGCCCCTTTATCGGCGTGTCGCGTCAGGTGTCCATGGCTTTGGGCATGGGAAGCGCCGTGACCTTTGTCATGACCATCGCCGTATTTATCAGTTGGGCCATCACTTCGCTGGTTTTGATGCCCGGAGCGCCTGTATCCGCCTGGGTGGCGGGATTTTTCATCTCCCCGGAAAAAGTCGCCAATATCGATCTGACCATTTTGACGTATATTGTCTATATTTTTTCCATTGCATCTTCGGTGCAGTTGGTGGAGATGTATGTGCGTAAATTCTATCCCCCCCTGTACAAATCATTCGGCGTTTTTCTGCCGTTGATAACCACCAATTGCGCCATCCTGTTTGCCTGCCTGACCGTTATGAGTCACATCGTCGGCGTGGAAAACCCGGCCGATGCCTGGGATCTGGGGCGGGCGCTGGCCCTGGGAATTTTCGGCGGAATCGGTTTCACCATCGCCATCGTCATCATGGCCGGAATTCGGGAGGAACTGGATCTGTGCGATATTCCGGAACCGTTCAAGGGGGCGGCCATCACCCTGATCGTGGGTGGAATACTGGCCATGGCTTTTATGGGGTTTAACGGTGTGGACAGCGGTATAAGAGCGGCTCTGAATTAGCTAAATCGTCGATTTGTGAGATTCGCCGAGTCATAAATTTATTCAGCGCGGCAGAACTGATATTGAAAACAAGCAATCCGATTCGACCAATCAACCAATCATCGATTCGGCCAAACAAGGAGGACCAATGACCTGGGTAACTATCAGCCTCTCTGCCGGAACCATGTTTTTGCTGGCAGTGGTGCTGTCCTATATTCTCGGATGGGCCAATAAAAAGTTCCATGTTGAGGAAGATCCGCGTGTGGTCGCCATTATGGCCGTCTTGCCCGGCGCCAATTGCGGCGGGTGCGGATATGTGGGGTGCGGCGAATATGCCGAAGCCGTGGCCCTGGAGCACGAGGTCGTCACAAAGTGCACCGTCGGAGGCCAAAGCTGTGCTTTGCAGGTGGCGGCCGTCATGGGGGTTGAAGTTGGGGAAACCCTTCCCTGGAGGCCCATTATCCACTGCAGCGCCCACTATCCGGACCGGCTCAAGCGGTATGAATACAGAGGCGAGATGAGCTGCGCGGCCGTCAACCTGGTGACCAACGTTCAAGGATGCACCTATGGGTGCCTGGGGTTTGGAGACTGCTCGCGGGTTTGCAATTTCGACGCCCTGCATATCATCGACGGTTTGGCCACGGTAGACTATGAGAAGTGTGTCGGCTGCGGCGCCTGTGCCAAGATCTGTCCCCGCAACATTATTACTCTGACCCCTTTTAAGTCCGATCGCATGATGGCGGTTACATGTTCCAACAAGGACAAGGGCAGGGATGTGACTGCGGTGTGCAATGTGGGCTGTATCGGTTGCGGCGTCTGCGCCCGCGCATCAAGTTTTTTTACCATTAAAAACAATCTGTCCACCATCAACTATGAAGCATATACGGCTGAATGCACTTTGGACGCCTTGGAGGCCTGCCAAAAATGCAAACGCCATCAGATTGTCTTTGTCGGCAAACCCACAAGCGGGGAGTTGGAGAAGAGCAAGGATCTTGAAGCGCCGGACCTTGTGACGCCAGATTTCAAGACCACGGTGGACGATATGGAGTGGCGGGGGTAAGGTGTGCGCGAGCATCTTTAGGGGATAGCGCTGTTGCTGCAAGGATTAATTAACCCGTTTATGGCAAAAGAAATGGGGTTTGGAGAAGCATGTGAGGAGAAATTTTCAGGTGTATGGTTTTAAGTGGTGGCCTTCGGCCTGTTTTATGTGATAAATTAACCTAAAACGGGCAGGGTGCAGGTAAGCTATCATTTTTATAAATTTGGTTTACGTCTTTGACTTAAAACGTTATGCTTGGAATTCAAAACTGTTTTTCGGAGGCTTCTTGGAAACAACCACCCGAAGAAAAATTTTGCTGCCGGTAGACGGGTCTGATCAGGCGCTTCAAGTCGTCAGGTATGTCAGTTCGATGGTCGATCCCG
>JBFFHG010000114.1:0-7859 GCA_041557055.1 Desulfosarcinaceae bacterium | reverse complement strand
TATCCTCCCGCCCGGGGATGGCCCCGAAGTTGGTCACCTTGATGCGCACATCTTCGTAGCGCAGTCCCAAACGTAAATCCACCATGGGCAGGACCGCCCACCGGTGTTGCATGAAGCCGCCTTTCTTATTGATGCGTTCCGTCTTTTCATCATTGGCGCCGTCATCGTAAAGTTGCGCAAAGTCAAATCCCATGGTGGAGACATGCTTGTCCGACCATTGAATCTCGTCCTGGATTTTGCCGCCGTGTTGCCACCAGTCGGTATCCAGGTGGGACAGTGCCGTGTCATTGCTATTGGCATAATAGGCCCGGTCCCGATTGTCCTTACCGTAATAAGCCCCAAGGCTCAGGCGGCCGATGGGCGCGTTCTGCTCATAGTTCAGGCGATAGGCGTAGGACAGGCTGTCCCAGGTGGGCCGCGCCCAGGGCTCAAAGGCCGCGTCGGTCACTTCGGGGTAATCCGCATCAAAATCGGTACCGGTGTTGGTCACCGGCGGCTCGCGGTCAATATCCGAATAGGCGGCGCTGAAGGTCACAAAGCCGTCCGACGGCAGAATAACACCGATGCGGCCGTAAAGAATGTCAGTGTCGATGGCGTTGTTGCGCAGATAGCCGTCGCTGGCGTTTTTCTGATAGGCCAGATCGTAGGTGACAGCTTGTGCACCGCCCTGAACCATGAGGTTGTGCATCCGGGTGTTGCAGGAACCGTAGCTGGCGACCAGTCGGGCACCGGGTTTGAGGGTGTCCCGACGTCGGGGGTTTTGCGCTTTGAGGTTGAGCACGCCGCCGATACTTTTGCTGTCAAACAAGGCGGAGTGGGGACCCGGCAGAATCTCCACTGAATCGATCAGAAACGCCGGCAGCAGGGCGTAATCCACAATATTGCTGGATTTGCGGCCGCCGGTTTTCTGAATGGTCATCCCGTCCAGGGCGGTGACAAAACGTTTGGCGTCAAAACCGCGCAGATAGACCGAATCCACCCCCGGATCCAGATTCGATTCGCCACGAAAGTCGATGATGGCCTGTCCTTTGAGGACGTCGACGATACTGAAGGGGACGGCGATGGTGGGCAAGGTCTCAAGATCAATCTCGGTTTGGGTGGGGGGCTGTTTCACTGCCGGCGCGCCTGTTTTTTCTTTCACAACCACATCTTCCAATTGCTGTGCCGCTTCCCGGGACCGGTCTGCCTGGTCTGCCGAACAGGGGACGGCCATGGCTGCAAAGAGGCCTGCCGCCCATAACAGTTTGAAAAATCGCTTCATTTTCCACAACTTCCTTTACACGTGTGAGAAGACGAACATCAAAAACTTCATATCGATATCAAATTTCCGTTTCCGGTGACCGTGAACAGAGGATCAGAAAATGCTGTCAATAAGATCTCGGCAGCGTTTTCCCATGACGGCGCCGCGACCTGCAAATCGTTTCTGGCTCTGTAAACACGTTGCTCGACGTTACATTTTTTGCAGCCTGAACTTCGGGGCGATCCTGGTCCGATCTTCGACTGCATCTGGTTTTGGCTTTGGTCTCAAAACGGCTTGCTATTCCGGCGGGTTCGCAGGCGCGGATCAAACCAGCCGAACCCAAGCCGGGCGCCTATCATTGGTCTTTCGCGTCGGTTGTAATCAGTTTGGAATTGTTGATTTTATAAAAGAAAAAAGGCTGTTAAACCCAGGACGCGTGCCGCCGCCGTCAAATTGTTGCGTCAGCTATTGGGTTCATCGCTTTGCCGTTTTCGAACGGATGAGCAGATTTTCTTAATCTTGTAGTATAGAAAAAGTGCAATAAGCAACAATGTTGTCTTTTGTCAAGCCTTTTAATTTTTTTGAAGCCACTGGTAGAGGGTGTTTGACTTTTAAATAAACTGCTTGACTTCTCGATAACCATCACATAAGAAAAAACAAATCTCAAAATACAAGTTGTTGCCTGTTTTTAACAAAATGGAAATTCCATAGGTAGTATAACTATGTTGGCATTTCCTTTTGATTTTGCGGTTCCACGGGATTACTTTAGTTAACTTGTCCGTCACCATTGGAGAAAAACATGATATCCAAGCGTTTATTCATTTTCCCGGCTTTTATGCTTCTGGTGGTGGCCTGCCTAGGTCGACCGGCAGCCCCTCTGCCGTCAGAGGCGCAATTTAACGCGCCAATCCGTTTTGCCGTCATAGGAGACCGGACCGGCGGACATACGCCGGGGGTGTACCGGGACATTATCCTCGAAATCGAACGCCTCAAGCCCGATTTGACTATGACGGTCGGAGACATGATAGAAGGGTATAGCGACGACACAAGTCGAATCCGCCGCCAGTGGGAAGCGTATCTGACCCTGGTCGATCCCCTGAGCGCGCCGATTTATTGCACGCCGGGAAATCATGACATCTGGGGGGAGAATTCCTTCAAGCTTTACCAGGCGTACGTGGGTGAAGCAAATTATGCGTTTGACTATCGCGGCGCACATTTTGTGGTGCTGGAGAACGGCCGATGGGACAGCAGCGACAAATTACCGCAGGAAAAAATCGATTGGCTTACCAACGATCTGAAAAAAAATCAGGCGGCCTTATTTACGCTGGTGTTCTTCCACAAGCCTTTCTGGTTCGACACATTGGCCCATGGCAAGCCGGACCGGTTGCACGATATTTTTAAAACCTATGGCGTGGATGCCGTTTTCACCGGTCATTACCATGTCTATTTTTCAGATGTCTATGATGGAATTCGCTACACCAGCCTGGGGAGTTCGGGCGGCAGAACCATGACCGGTATCACCGGTCTGCACTATCACTTCGGATGGGTCACCTTGAACAAGGCGGGTGTTCATATCGCCCTGATCAAGAATGAATCGGTGCTGCCCCACGATGAGGTGACCGCGCAGGATATGGTGGCCGTTGAAAGAATTGAGAAAGAAACCGTTCGGTTCAATGTCCCGGTGATGGTCGGCGACGATCTTACGATTGACCGACAGACCTGGGCATTTATACTTAAAAATCCAAATTCGGACATGGCCTTGATGGACGAGATTCTTTGGGAAATTCCGAAAGGATGGACCGTCGAGCCGGCCGTCTTGCCGGTATCCCTGGCGCCAGGCGAAGAGCTGACGGTGAAAACCACCCTCAGCTCCCAAGGATCGCTCTATCCGCTGCCAGAATTCAGGCTGAACATGCCGTACAAACCGGGTGCGACCTATGGTTTCAGCCGATCGGTGAGGATAGAACGTCAGACTATGTGCCGCCGCACACGGACGCCACCGCGGATCGATGGCATTCTCAATGAAGACGAGATCTGGCGGTACCCGGAAAAACAGTTGTTCGGTCGCAAGGGGCAAAAGACGCCAACCGAGCCTGTTGCATTCCATCTGACGCATGATAACAAATACCTTTACCTTGCAACCGTTTGCATGGAAAGCAAAATGGATCAGATACAAGCTTTCGCAACCAAAAGAGACGGTGCGGTTTATGGCGACGACTGCGTTTGCCTTTTGTTGAGCGCGCCCGGACAAAACAGTGACGGCCACAGTTATGAGATCTGTTTCAATCCCAATGGGGTTATTTTCGACCAGAGAATTGATCTTGCCAAGGGCCGCATCACCGGTACTGATCCGGCTTGGAATGCAGACTGTGATGTCAAGGCCATGAAAAGCAGCGGACGTTGGCATATTGAGGCCCGAATGCCCTTTGCGGCGCTGGGCGTGAAAAAAGTGACATCCGGTGACCAATGGCGGGTGAATTTCCACCGCAAACAAAAACGGTTGAAAACTTCCGCCGCCTGGATGGTCCCGGTTGATTACAATCCCGACACTTACGGAACGATGGTGATGGAGTAGATCAGTTTCAGTGCCGCGATTTCAAGGAAACAATTGAGACCTGACAGTATTTCTAATAATACGTCACCGTCAGAAGTGGCGCGGTTGCGTCGTCGCTGTCGTCGATTTCCACAAGTCCCGAGGCAGCCAAGTAATCAAGCAGAAATCTCAACTGGAAGTAATACAAGCCTTCAATCTGAGCCTCGTTCATAAACGCGGTCACGTCGAACGACACAGCGTCGCCGGCGTCCGAGAGATAAATATCCAGGGGCATGGTCAGCAGTGGCGGCAGTGCGGAACGGTCAAAATCGCTGGCAATGATCGGCGGGGAGAAAGAAACAAGGTCCATGAGCAATGCCACGGTTTGGCCGGCCGATGGTGTTGTTACGCTGCCGATGAAAATTTCCAGGGTTGCCGATTCAATTGTTGCACCGGAGGGCACGCCATGCACCCCCCTGAGGGGGAAATTAAGAAAGCCGCGAAACTCATCTCCGTAGGCCGGATCGATCCCGGCCAGAATAGTGCCTTCCGTAAGCGCCGACGAGATTGTGTAGGTTGCAGGAGCGGTAAAAGCGATATCGCCGTCAGCCGCCGGATCGCTCAGGATTTGCACAACGTAAGTGGGCACGGAGTCATCGTATTCGTCACCCCCGCCGCCGCAGCCTGACAGCAACATTGTCGCCAGAACAAAGGCCAATCCGAATACAAAACGGTTTTTGAGGGTGTTGTCTTTGATCTTTTCATGTTGAAGCAGATTTTTCCGCATGGCTATACACACTCCATCTTGTTTGGATGACGCTTAATTATGGTTTCATCTCCTAAGGACGCATGACATCAAAATAGGTCTACATCAAAAATTAAAAAATCGACGGCCTGAATTTGATGTTCTCTCAATCACGGCGCGTTTTATTGCGGCTCTTTGTCCAGGGCGCGAAATTTTTCCAGCAACCGTTGAGCGTTTTCCATGTCCTGCCGGGCTTTGGGGTGGTCCGGATTGAGCTCCAGGGTTTTATTCCAGATTTTAATGGCTTTTTCAAGATCTTCATTGATGAAATGCTTGACACCGTCGCGGTAAAAGGTTTCGGCTTGGGATTTCAGACGGGCCCGGGCCAGTGCCAGAAGCTGGCCCGTATCTTCATAGGTGGGTTCGATCCGGCTGAGAACCTCAATGGCGCCGGCGGTTTCGCCGCGATCCAGCAAAATCTTTCCCAACTGGTAGCTGGCATTGCTGAACAGCATTTTGGCCTGATCATTGCCCGGTTCTTGCTCCAGGATCTCCTCGCTGACATTGATGACGCTGGCCCAGGCTTTCCTTTTGAGGTGCCCGCGGGCGGCGTCCAGTTTTTGATCGATGGCTTGCCGGTTGATGCGGTTGCGGGCTTTGGCAATGGCCCGGTCGCGCCCTTTATGCTGCGGGCTGACCTGTTTGAATTGCTCGATGGCCGCAAGATATTGCTTTTGATTCATTAGGGCCGTGCCCTGGTCAAAGCGTGCAGCATCGGCCAGTTTGAGCGCTCTAAGGTGACCGGGAATCTCCTTTCGGACGGCGTCGGTCAGGGTGTAGACCCTATGGTAACGTCTCTTTTCATAGGCTTTCCGAGCTTTTTCAAGCATCGCCCTGATATCGGACCGGGGAACCAGATACTCGGCCCCCAGGGCCGGCAGGGACAGATCGGTGCCGATCATAAGCGGTTTTTTAGGGTCCATATCATTAAAATAAGCCATCATATAAGCTTTGCTGGGATCCTTGTACACATTGCCGGCAATCCTGATGAAGGAGTCGCCGGGCTTTACCCGATAAATAGCCTGTTCAGGGTTCTGAAGGCGGTTCTTTAGATAATGCCGGGCTTGTTGATGTTCGGGATTGAGCCGGATGGCAATCAGAAATTCCCGCAGTGCCTTGTTCAGGTCGCCGGCGCGGTATTGGTCCACGCCCTGTTTGAAGTGCACCTGGGCCGTTTTGGCGGCAGTCAGTTTCAATGTCCGGATGCTTTTGGGGGCCTGGCCATTTGTTTTATCCATATGGGCCACGATGCGCCAGCAGAGGATGGCCTGCTGAAGTTTTTCCTCTTTTTCAAAGGCCAGGGCTTTTTGGCGATAGAACGCCTGCGGCGGCTTAACCATGTTTTGCAGGCGCTGCAAGGCAGGGGCGCAACTGGTGAGTGCAATGAGGAAGAGCAGCACGGCGATGAATTGGCCTGATGATCTCATTTCAGGTCCGCCGAACGAAATGTTGTCAGGTTTTGACGAAACGTTGCCATGTCGTAATGGCCGAACACCACGGATCGTTTGATTTTGTAGTTGTCCACAAAAAAGGGATTGCCTCCCCGTTTGCGTGTAAAAGCGGCGCTGTACCCATGTTTTTTGAGCATGGCGATGGTCAGGTCGTTGCTCTCCCCCCCGGGGTAGACGTAAAAGCGGCAGGGGCGTTTCAAATAGCGGTCGAATGTCTTTTGCGGACCGGCAAGATCCGCTTCAAAGGACTCCAGGTAGGCTTTCACCTCTTCTTTGGCCGGGAGTTTGATTTTTGAGCCGTAAAGGCCGATATCAAAGCCGGCGGCGGCCATTTCAGCCAGTTGGGGCCAGGTCAATTTTCCTTTTTGGCCCACATCATCGGGGGTAATGAAAAAAGCGGCTTTCATGCCCCGCTGTTTGAGCGCCGGAAAAGCGATTCCATAGGCCCAGGCGGCTGTGGTGTCAAAAGTGATGACCACGGCCTGGGGGGGCAATTCATTTTTCAACTGGAGAAATTCATGGAACAGGTCCAGAGAGATGGTTGGGAATCCGTTTGTGCGCAAAAAGTCCAGATGGCGTTCAAACCGCCGGGCGGATACGATTCCGGGCCTGGCCGGCGTGTCGGCCAGTTCGTTGTAGAGCAGCACCGGAACGGTCTGGTAGCCGTTTTGGTGCAGTCCGCCATAGGTCAAGGGAACCAGTGGAATAATGATGCGCTGGCCGGGGATCACGGTTTCAATCTGGTTGAAGGCGGCAATTTGCCAGGCCCTGTCTTTGTCCTCCAGATAGGTCCGGGCCAATGAGGCCAACGTGTCGCCGGAGGTGGTGGTGACCATGATAAATTGTCCGGTCCGCATCAATTCCGGCGCCCGGTTTTGGGGCAGAAGCTTTCCGGTGCATCCGGTGATCAGGACGGTCCAGAGCAGGGGGATCAGCATAAAGGGGCGCAACTCATTCAACCTCATGGGATTTGTGCCGCATTTCAAGAACTTTGAAGACCTCCACCTGTTCGGATTTGCCTTTTAGCGTTTGGGCCCCCAGGGATTCCACCGTCATCAGATGGTCGATTTTTTCTTTGACATTCAGGCTGACCACCACTTCGCCCGTGCCGGCCAGTGCATTGAGCCGGGAGGTCACATTGACACTGTCTCCGATAACCGTATATTCCATCTTTGACTGCGAACCCACATTGCCGGCCACCACAACACCGGTGTGAATGCTGATACCCACCGAAGCCAGCAAATAATTACCATGAAGACTCTGCTTGTGCAACTCTTCCTGCATATGCATGGCCGCCCGTACGGCCCTTTCAACGTGGTCCTGCCTGAACACGGGAACGCCGAAGACCCCCATGACGGCGTCTCCGATAAATTTGTCGACATAGCCCCCGTATTTGATGATCACCGAGGTGGCAATCTCCAAATAGGTGTTGAGCGCCTCCACCACCTGTTCCGGCGATTTTTCGGTGGCATAGGCCGTGAACCCCCGGACGTCGCAAAACACAATGGTGGCTTCATTGCGGGTGCCTTTGAGCCAGTCGGTCTCGGGATTGGCCAAAATCATATCCAGCACTTCGGTGCCCACGTATTTGCCGAAGGATTTTTGGGCCATGGCGTTTTTCCATAGCTCCTGCCCCATTCTGTTGAAAGCGATGGACAGATTGCCCAGTTCCTTGAGGCCAAAGCCCAGGGTCTCGGCGGCTTCATTCATTTTTGAATCTTCAGAATCGGTTTCCTTTTTCCGCCATGCGGAGATTCCAAGCAGGAGCCCGGTCAAACCCAATATGGCCGCGCTGATAATAGGCACCAGGTTGGGCGGCAGATCGCCGGG
>JBFFHG010000113.1:0-7901 GCA_041557055.1 Desulfosarcinaceae bacterium | reverse complement strand
GGCCAATCTGATGTTTCAACGGCCGATGAACCATTTCGGCGAGCATTGCCTGACCATTGTTTGCGCCGCACTGGCCTTGTGGGGCGGCACCATGGGCATCCGGCGTCTGGCGCGCGCCGGCTGAATCGTCGATTGGACTCGACGCTGCACATTGAGGAGCAACCGGACATGCAGGCAAAAGTACTCATCGTGGAAGATGAACCGGCCATCGCCGACACCATCCAGTACGCCCTGGAAACCGAAGGCTTTGTGCCGGTGACGGCGCCCACCGGCCGGGAGGCCCTGGAACTGGTGGACGCCAACGGCATTGATCTTATCATTCTGGATATCGGCCTGCCCGACATCAACGGCTTTGAGCTGTGCAGACAAATCCGGCAAAAGAGCGCTCTGCCCATCATCTTTTTAACCGCCCGCAACCAAGAGGTGGACCGGGTGGTGGGCCTTGAGATCGGCGGTGACGACTATGTGATCAAGCCCTTCAGTCCCAGGGAGCTCACCGCCCGGGTCAAGGCGGTCCTGCGCCGCACCCGTCCAAATCGTCATGGGGCGGCAACCCCGCCCGCCCCCTGGAAAGTGGATACGGTCAAGCGCCGGATCGACTACTTCGGCCAGCCCCTGGAACTTTCGCGCACCGAGTTCGAACTGCTGCACACTTTTATCCGCAGACCGGGCCGGGTCTTTACCCGGGACCAGCTCATGACCTCTGTCTGGGATGAACCCGAAGCCAGTATGGACCGGACAGTGGACGCCCACATCAAAAACCTGCGAGCCAAGCTCAAAGCCGTCAAACCCGGCCTGGACCCCATCGTCACCCACCGCGGCACGGGCTATGCGCTGCGGGAGACCATATGAAACTCGGATTACGGATTTTCGGCTGCTACCTGATCATTTTCTGTATCTGCTTTGCCTATCCCGCAGGCTGGGTGCTCAACACCCTGCGCACCCGCTATCTGGAAGGGGTGGAAGACCCCCTGGTGGATCAGGCCAATATCCTGGCCGGTGTGGCGGGCCAAATGATGGCTGAAAAAAGGTTTGATGCCGGCGCTTTTTACAAAACCTTTGAAGCCATCTATCAACGGCCCCTGGACATTCGCATCTATCATCTCACCAAAGCCTTCGTGGATATGGCCGTCTACATCACCGATGACCGGGGCAGGGTCATCTTTCATTCCCAAGATCCCGGACAGGTCGGCGCCGACTACAGTCACTGGCGCGACGTGCGCCAGACCCTGGACGGCGCCTACGGGGCGCGCACCAGCCTGGCCGATCCTTCGGATCTGAAATCCTCGGTGCTCTTCGTGGCCGCGCCGGTCATGGTCAGGGGGCGGCTGGCCGGTGTTCTCACCGTGGCCAAACCCACCAGCAACATCAACACCTTTCTGGAGCGGGCCAAACCCCGGATCGTTAAAGTGGTCATCCTTTCGATGGCCGCGGCCATTGTCCTGGGCTACCTGGTGGCCCTGTGGATCACCCGGCCCATCCAGCGCATGACCGATTACGCCAATGCCGTGTCCGACGGAAAACGGGCCGTGTTTCCCAGTCTGGACCGCACCGAGATCGGCACCATGGGCCGGGCCCTTCAAAAAATGCAGACCGCCCTGCAAGGCAAGGCTTACGTCGAGCGCTATGTGCAGCAACTGACCCACGAAGTCAAAAGCCCCCTGTCCGCCATCCGCGGATCGGCCGAACTGCTGGAAGAGGATGTCCCTGCGGAGCGGCGCAAGCGATTTTTGACCCATATCCGCACCGAAGCCAACCGCATTCAAAACATTGTCGACCGCATGCTGACCCTGGCGGCCCTGGAAAACAAACAGAGCCTGGCGCGCACCGAACAGGTCAATCTGGCGGCTCTGGTCGATGATGTCATTGAAAGCAAACAGCCCCTGCTCATGGCCAAAAACATCACCGTGACCCTCAACATTGCAAAACCGGTGGAAATTAACGCAGACCGCTTCTGGCTCCATCAGGCTGTGGCCAACCTGATCCAGAACGCCATCGAATTCAGCCGGCCCCGGGGAAGCATCGCCGTTTCCACGCGATCCGACGGGCAATCCGTGCAGCTTTTGATCGAGGACAGCGGTATCGCCATACCCGATTACGCCCTGGACAAAATCTTCGACAAGTTTTACTCGCTCAAACGGCCCGACAGCGGCCGCAAAAGCACCGGCCTGGGACTCAATCTGGTCAGGCAGGTGGCCCTGCTGCACAACGGCGCCATTCAGCTTAAAAACCGCACCCCCCAAGGGGTTCAGGCGGTTTTAACGCTGCCGGGCAAGTAATTGGTTTGTGTTTTGCGGTTCAACGTTCCAAACAGCGCGCACCGGTAACGGCCAACTCAAAAAACAGTATTGGAAACGGACATTCATGGATATTCTGACCCATACCCTTTCAGGCGTTGCCGCAGCTACCGGGATCGCAGCGTTTTCCGCCAAGCCCCTGTGGCAAAAGACCCTGATGATCTGTTGCGGGGCTGCGGGGGCAATCGTTCCGGACATCGACGCCGTCACGCGCTGGTCAAAATTCGACGCCGTCATCGGCGGCTTGACGGATTCAGCCCAAAGCGGCCGCAGCATTTACTTTGGCAACCACTGGTACTCCCACCACAATTTCTTCCACTCCCTGGCCGCCGGGGCCATCTTCACCCTGCTGGCCGGCCTGCTGTGGTATCTCGGCCGCCGATGGGCGTCAAAAGGCCCATCCCCTGCGGCTTTCATCCAAGACAAAAAAGGCTTTCTCCTGGCTTTTTTCATGGGCCACACCATGCATCTGCTGGGGGACCTGCCCACCCCCGGCAGCACCTGGCACGGCATCAGGCTCTTATGGCCGCTCCGCCAGCCCGTGGGCGGCAGCGGTCACATCTGGTGGTGGAACAATTACGATGTCTTCCTGTTGTTCCTGGCCGGCGCCGGCGCCGGTATCGTTCTGATCGTTCTGAATCAATTCCTCAAAAAACGCACCCTTGGCCACCTCTCCGTCCTGCTGTGCTTCACCGTGTTCTGGGCGGCATACTTTCAAATCACCCACCGTCCCATCAGTTTTGACGCGCCGGGCAATCATTCCAGCCACGCTGAAAAAGAGCGCCAATCCCTGGCCGTGCAGAAAACGATCCTGGGAGAACGGCTCTATGGGATCATGATTGTATTGGATCGCCGTCTGAAAATCCCTTTTTAAGCCCTGAAACTTGATTGAGACATGCTCCCGGCACATGCGATCGCCCTGTAATCGCCCTGATCATCTTGAAAATCGACGGTTATTTTGTTAATCTTCAAACAAGGTGACAAAGCAGGAATTTTTCAGCCCGAAGCTTGCTTTTCATTGAACAGTTGAACACATTTCGCTTCAGATACCCTCTCCAACGCCTCACACCAATCTGTTTCCATTGCCGTTGTTTTATCTTCCGGGTACCAGACAGGGGACCAAAGCCATGGCCAGAGAGAAAAAAAATATCCGCAAACAAAAAAATCAGGCGGCGCCTGCCGAGCCCTCACCAGCAGTGGCGGCGCCCGATCCGGCCGTCGCGTCCGAACCCGGCGCGCTCCCGGATTGGCAGGGGCAAACGCAATTGCCGATTGTCGGCATCGGCGCATCCGCCGGCGGACTGGCAGCCTTCCAAGCCTTTTTTTCCGCCATGCCCGTCGACACCGATCCCGGCATGGCCTTTGTCCTGGTGCAGCACCTCTCGCCGGACCACAAGAGCATCCTCACCGATCTGATCAAGCGCTGCACCCGCATGGAGGTCCGGGAGGTGGAAGACGGCACGACGGTCCAGCCCAATCGTGTTTACATCATCCCGCCCAACCGCGACATGGCTTTTCTCAACGGAACGCTGCAGTTGCTGGAACCCGTTGCGCCGCGGGGATTGAGGTTCCCCATCGACTTTTTCTTCCGCTCCCTCGCCCTGGGCCTGCGCGAGCGGGCCATCTGCATCGTGCTCTCGGGCACGGGCAGCGACGGCGCCCTGGGGGTGCGGGCAATCAAGGGCGAAGGCGGCCTGGTCATAGCGCAGGCGCCCGAATCCACCCAGTATGACGGCATGCCGCAGAGCGCTATCGCAACGGGCCTGGTGGACGATGTGCTGGCCCCGGCCGAGATGCCGGCCCAACTCATCGCCTATGTGGCCCGCGCCTTTGGCAAAGGGCATGTCCGGGCCGCCGCCCGGCGCCCAAAAGAGGCGGGCACCCTCAAAAAAATCTGCATCGTGCTGCGCGACCAGACAGGTCACGATTTTTCCAATTACAAACAGAACACCCTGGTGCGCCGGGTGGAGCGGCGCATGGCCATCCACCGGATCGACCGGGCCGGGGAATACCTGCGCTATCTGCAGAAAAGCCCCCAGGAGGCGGACACGCTTTTCCGCGACCTTCTGATCGGCGTCACCAGCTTTTTCCGAGACCCTGAGGCCTTCGAGGCCCTGGGCACCCAGGCCATCCCGCAGCTCCTGACCGGCAAGCCCGCCGGCGGGGTCGTGCGGGTCTGGGTGTGCGGCAGCTCCACCGGCGAGGAGGCCTACACCATCGCCATCCTGCTTCAGGAGCACCTGGAGGGGCTCAAGCAGGCGGGCAAGGTGCAGATCTTTGCCACGGACATCGACCGGTTGGCCATTGAAAAGGCCCGCTCCGGGGTTTTCCCGGCCAGCATCGCCGCCGACATCACCCCCGAACGGCTGGCGCGCTTTTTCGTCCGGGAGCCGGACGGCGGCGCCTACCGCATCCAGGCGGGCATCCGCAATCTGTTGATCTTTTCCGAACAGAACGTGCTCAAAGACCCGCCCTTTTCCAAACTGGATCTCATCAGTTGCCGCAACCTGCTGATCTATCTGAACGGTGAAATTCAAAAGAAGCTCATCGCCTTGTTTCACTGCGCCCTGAACCGCTCGGGCGCGATCTTTCTGGGCACCTCCGAGACCGTGGGCGAATTTTTGCCCCTCTTTGAGGTCCTGGACCGCAAATGGAAGATCTACCGGAAAAAAGAGGGGACGGCAGCCGAAAGAACGGCCATGCCGGAAAATTATGGACCGTGCCTGGGAACGGCCGCGGCCCGCCAGCGGCAACCCCCGGCCGGCGGCCGGGAGACCGGCCGGGTCAATTTGCGCGCGCTGACCGAGCAGGGCCTGCTGCAACACAACAACCAGGCCGGCGTGCTGGTCACCAGGCACGGCGAAATCCTGCACATCTCCGGGCGCACCGGCCGCTACCTGGAACCGGCGTCCGGGGATATCAGCGCCAGCATCCTGCCCATGGCCCGGAAGGGGCTGCGCCAGGCGTTGACCTCGGCCCTGCAGCGCGCCGTGGTCCGCAAGGAACCGGTGCGCTGCCCCAACCTGCGGGTCAGAACCAACGGCGGCAGTATCACCGTCCACCTGACGGTTCAGCCGGCAACCGGGCCCCATGACCTGTTCCTGGTGATCCTGGAGGAGCAGCCCCCGGCCGGCGATGAAACCGACGGGCGGCGTGCCAGCGTCGCCGGGACCGCGCCCGAAGCCAGCGGCCGGATCGCCGCCCTCGAGCAGGAGCTGCGGGTCAAGGAGACGTATCTCCAGACCACCCTGGAGGAGATGGAAACCACCAACGAGGAGCTCCAATCCACCAACGAGGAGATGCAGTCCATCAACGAGGAGCTGGAGACCTCCAAGGAGGAGCTGCAATCGGTCAACGAGGAGCTCTCCACAGTCAACGCCGAGTTGCAGACCAAAGTGGCCGACCTGTCCCGGGCCAACAACGACATGAACAATCTGCTGGCCGGCACGGGGGTCGCCACGCTATTTGTGGACCGTCAACTGCGCATCTCCCGCTTCACCCCATCCATCACCAGGGTGATCAATCTGATCGACACCGACGTGGGGCGGCCGGTGACCCATATCGTCTCCAACCTGAAGGGCGATGGCCGCCTGGCGGAGGAGGTGCAGGCGGTGCTGGAGACCCTGACGCCCCGGGAGGCGGAGGTATGCGCCAAAGAGGGGACGCCCTTTCTGATGCGCATCCAGCCTTACCGCACCCAGGAGAACGTCATCGAGGGCGCGGTGATCACCTTCGTGGATATCTCCGAAACCAAACGACTGAAATCCGCCCTGAGGGATGCGCATCACAGGCTTTGCGCCGACATTGTCGCCACGGTGCGTGAGCCGTTGATCGTGCTGGATAAAAATCTGCATGTGGTTTTGGCCAACCGGGCCTTCTATACCGAATTTCAGGAAACCCGGGAGGCGACGCAAGGCCGGCTGCTCTATGAGCTGGGCAACCGCCAATGGGACATCCCGGAGCTGCGCCGGCTGATGGAAAAAATCCTTGTCCGCAACACCTCATTCGACAACTTTGAGGTGGCCCACCGCTTTGAACACATCGGCCGGCGCACCATGCGGCTCAACGCCCGCCGCATCTTTTCCGAGACGGGCGACAACGAATTGATCCTGCTGGCCATTGAGGACCTCACCGAATCCGCACCGCCGCCGCAAGGAGAAACACCATGACCGTCCGGAATCCACCGCAAGACAAGGCCCACGGCCCGCCATCCAACCCGGCGCAACTGCGCCGCCTGGCCGAAGAAAAGGCCGGCGCCCCGGAACCCCGGGACCTTGAAGGGTT
Source organism: Desulfosarcinaceae bacterium (assembly GCA_041557055.1). Taxonomy (GTDB): domain Bacteria; phylum Desulfobacterota; class Desulfobacteria; order Desulfobacterales; family Desulfosarcinaceae; genus JARRKU01. The sequence continues at coordinate 1,320 of JBFFHG010000113.1, read as the reverse complement.
TTCGCCTGAAAAAGCCCGGCAGGTGCTTTACGAACTGCGGGTGCACCAGATCGAGCTGGAGATGCAGAACGAGGAGCTGCGCCACGCCCAGACAACGCTGGAGGTCTCCCAGGCGCGCTATTTCGAGCTCTACGACCTGGCGCCGGTGGGCTATTGCGCCATCTCCGAAAAGGGGCTGATCCTGGAGGCCAACCTCACCGCCGCCACCCTGTTGGGCCTTGACCGAAGCGCACTGGTCCGGCAGCCGATCACGCGATTCATCCACAAGCAAGACCAGGATATCTACTACCTGCACCGCAAGCAGCTTTTTGACACGGGAACGCCGCAGGTGTGCGAGCTGAAGATGCTGCGCTGCTGCGGCGCGCAATTCTGGGCGCGGGTGGAGGCCGCCATGGGCCGGGATGAGGAGAGCGGCGCCCCCATGTGCCGCAGCACCATAAGCGACATCACCGATCGCAAACAAGCCGAGGAAGCGCTTCTGGCGTCAAACCGGCAGCTCCGGGAGATCCGGCAACAGCTTGAAACGAGCAACCGGCAGCTCCGCAAGGCCGAGAAAAGCCTGATTACCAGAAACCGTATCCGCGAGATCCTCCTCACCGTCCCTGACGAGGAGATGTACGCCGAGGTCCTGAAGGTTGTCCTCGATGTCATGGAGAGCCGGTCCGGCATCTTCGGGTATATCGACGATCAGGGCGCCCTTGTGGTCCCATCCATGACAAAGCGCGTTTGGGACAAGTGCGATATTGCCGGCAAACAAAACGTTTTTCCCCGCGAGGCGTGGGGCGACAGCAGCTGGCCGCGGGCCATCATGGAGAAGAGGACCCATTACACCAATGCGCCCTCGGTCAAAACACCTCGCGGACACATCGCCATCCACCGGCACATATCCGTGCCGATCATTCATCAGGGAAAGGTGGTGGGGCTCTTCCAGGTGGCCAACAAGGCGACCGACTACACTGCGGAGGATGCGGCGTTCCTGGAGGGTATCGGGCGCGCGACAGCGTCCGTCCTGGACGCAAGGCTCCGCAGAGATGAGTATGAGCGGGAGCGGGAGCGGCTGCTCTCGGCCACCGAACAAGCCGGCGAGATGTTCGTGATCACCGATCCCCAGGGGGTTATCCAGTATGTCAACCCGGCCTTTGAGGAGATCACAGGCTACACCAAAGCCGAAGCCATCGGCCAAAACCCGCGCATGCTCAAAAGCGGCCGGCAGGACCGGGCTTTTTACCGGAACTTATGGAAAACCATCTCCAGCGGCCGGACCTGGAAGGGACGTTTTGTCAACAGGCGCAAGGACGGGACCCTCTTTACCGAGGCGGC
>JBFFHG010000112.1:0-7906 GCA_041557055.1 Desulfosarcinaceae bacterium | reverse complement strand
TGCGCCGCCTACTGGACGGCAAGGTGCCCATAGAGCTGGCCGAGGCCCTGCCGGAAGGGCTGTCCGCCACCCAGCGCCAGAACCTTGAGCAGGGTGAACGCGCGCTGGATGAAATCACCTGCACCACCATCCACGGATTTTGCCAGCAGCTGATCAAACCCTATCCCGTAGAAACCGGCCTGGACCCTGGAGCGGCCATCATCGATCCGGCCGCGGCCGAACTGGCCTACCAGGACCTGATGCAGGCCTGGCTGTCGGCCCGCTTCGGACGCGACCGGGGGGCCCAGGGCCTGGGGCGGCTGCCCGCCATGGAAGGCGCCGGCGGCGAAGAGGATTTTTTCACCGAACTTCTGCTCAAAGCACCCGATGAAACCCTTGAGCTTATTGAGCAGACCGCAAAGTTTCTGAAAAGCCACCGCATGGCCCGTGCGCCCGCTGCCACGGTGGATCGGGCCACCTTCATGCGGCTGGTCGAATCGGTTTCGGCCTGCAGCTTGTGGTACAATGGGTGCGCCGTAGATGAAAGCACCACCGCAGAATTCGTCGACGATATGGCCCCCATCGCCGATCTTGCCCGCCGGGCCGCCTCCGAACCGCTCACCGGCCGGCGCATCGCCGAGCTTCTTTTTCACCGGCCCCCGCAGGCTTGCAAAAAAAACGAAACCGCCTTTAAACAATGGGGGCGCAAGGGCAAATGGCAAAATGCCGCCAAAGCGGCCGGCCAGAGCAAAGCGGCCGGCGAGCAGTTGAGCGCCAAAGGAGAAAATTACTACCAGGCCTGCGGCGAGGCTTATCAGCAGTTTTGCGCAGCTATAGGGGCCCTGGCCTTTCACCGGTTTGTCAAAGAGTTCGATACGCTGCAGGATCTTTACAGCTATTACAAACGCAACGCCGCCCTGCTGGACTTCGACGATTTGCTCCACCATGCCTGCCAGCTGCTTAAAACCAATAAACCGGTGCGAAAGGCCCTGGCCCGGCGCTACCCCCGGATCCTGGTAGATGAGTTCCAGGATACCGACCCGGTTCAGGCCGAAATCCTGCGGCACCTGGCCGGAGTCAGACCCGGAGCCCTTTTCCTGGTGGGCGATCCCAAGCAGGCCATCTACCGTTTTCGCGGCGCCGACGTGGCCACCTATCTTGCCGCCAAGCAGGCGGTTGCCCAGGATCCTGACGCTGTGGTTGAAATTTCCACCAATTTCAGGTCCCAGGGGCAGATCCTGCAGTTTGTCAACGATCACTTCGCCCCCCTGCTCGATACCACCCAGGGCCAGCCCGGTTTTACGGCCCTTGCCGCTGTTCGCAATTCCGGCAACGGGCCGGCGGTAGCGGCCTTTGAAATTCCTCTTGCTGATGCACCGCGCTCCAATAAGGGGGAAGTGGCGGTGGACACCGTCCGGCGCATAGAGGCGGGCATCGTTGCTGAGCTGGTCAGCCGCCTGATCGGCGCATACCCGGTGTACGACAAAGAGCTGAAAGACTTCCGGCCGGCCCGCGCCGGCGACATCGCCTTGCTGGCGCCCACGGGTACCAGTTTGTGGATCTACGAGCGCGAACTTGAAACCCGCCTCATCGCCATTGCCACCCAGGCAGGCAAGGGGTTCTTCCGACGCCAGGAGGTCCAGGACCTGATTGCCGTGGTTCGGGCCATTGCCGATCGGCGGGACACCCTGGCGCTGGGCGCCCTGCTTCGAGGGCCCCTGGTAGGACTGACAGAAGAGCAGATCGCTGATGAGATCGATTCCCTGCAGAGTATAACCGGTAAGGCCCACCCACTTCACCTGTGGACCGATATCACCCATCTGCACGATCAACTGTTAAAGCAAACCCTTTCGGTGCTGCAGAACCTGGCCCGCAAGGCCCGGCACACCACACCGTATCATCTTCTGGCCGAAGCCGTTGAAGAACTGCAGGTGCGACCGCTGCTAAAGGCCCGGCATCTGCGTGGGGCCGAGCGGGCGCTTGCCAATGTGGAGCTGGTGCTGGAGATGGCCCGGGCCTACGCCTGCCGGGGCATTGCCGATTTTGCCCGGGCCTTATGGGACCGCTGGCAGGACAGCGACGCCCAGACCGAGGGTCGGCCGGACGCCGAGGCTCAGGCCGTGTCGATCATCACCATGCACTCGGCCAAGGGGCTGGAGTGGCCCATCGTGATCCCCATCAATTCCATGACAACGCTTATTTCGGAAAAAAAGTTTCTCTATTGCCGCAGCGATCACAGCGTGCATTTCAAGGTGCTGGATTATCCCAGTCCAGAGTACGAAAGCGTCCGCTCGCAAGAATCCGAAGAGCTGCGGCGAGAACGCGTGCGCCTGTGGTACGTGGCCCTGACCCGCGCCCGGGATCTGTTGCTGCTGCCCGGTCAAAGCGAACGCAAGGGGGGCGATTGGTTCAGCCTGCTCGGCCTGGATACCGATGGGCTCCCGCTATTCGATGCCGGGCAGTTCAAGGGCGCCACCTTCCAACACCCTCAAGGTTCAGCCAACAATCAGAACCTTGCCACTTGGCAAAGCCAGGCCGCCGCGATCAACGGCGGCCAACACTGTATTCAGTGGCGCCAGCCCAGCCGCCATGAAGAGGCCGCCCCCGTATCAACCAAAGATTGCGTGTACACATACACCGAATCGAGCCTGGAATTTTCGCGTTCAATGGAAAGTCCCATTGCTCCCGAGAAAACTTCCATCCAGGGCGGCCGCCAGCGCGGGATCATCATGCACAAACTGATCGAAGAAGTCCTCACCGGTGAAACAGCGCAAAAGGGCAGTGCGCTTGAAGAACGCGCCGGCCAGTTGCTGGCCCAGTTGGGGATTGCCGATGAACAGGACTCGGTCGCCGGTCCATCGAGCAAGGAAATGGCTGGCGCGGTCCTGCATGCATTGCAGTTGCCGGAGATCGTGGCTGTACGCTTCCGGCTTTTGCCCGAATTTCCTGTGTATGCCAAATTCACCGTCGATAAAACGTCAACTCTGACGGCAGGTATTGCCGATGCGGTTGCCATCGATAACAATGGTCGCATCGATATCGTGGTGGACTGGAAAAGCGATGTGGAACCTACACCCAAACAGATCGAGATTTACCGCGGCCAAGTTCGTGACTACCTGGAAGCCAGCGGTGCTGAGGTAGGGTTGATCGTTTTTTTAACGTCCAGGCGGGTAGAGCGAGTGCACCGCACGGGTAGATGACACCTTACAGAACCGTAAACTTTTACCATTTCGGGGGATGGGCAAAAATAGCCAATCAGGGACCTTATCCCTTCGCGCCGTCTGCCGTATTCGTCTTTGCGCATTTTGCAGGTCTGCCCGGCTCTGTGTCCGGAACCTGGGTTGCTGAAACAGATTCCCCTGGGCCAGTCCCCCTTCCTCCACTCCCTGCGCAAACCCCAGCGCATCACAGCCCTTTCTCGGAAGCTTCTCCGGTACTATATGGGGCTGTCTGACTTCCCACACTCGTTCATCGCTGTCGTACTCCCTTGGGATTCTCATCGCGGGCTCGTTACAAGGCCAAGCGCGGGACCTCTCGGTTCCCCCGTGCAAGGGAGCTTGTGTACCTGCCCGGGGTCTCTGGCCACACAGGGGCCAACTGCCTCTTGCGATATCAAGTCAGTTGCCTTCCCCCTTGTGGACAGCGTCGGCACCCTGAAGTTTACCATTCTAATTGGTCCGAGAAATATTTACCCACTTACATTTGTCGCCTGTTGGCGTAGGGTCATGATGTCTCGTACTGGTGGTGCACCATACAGGCGAGTGTATTCACGACTAAACTGTGACGGGCTTTCGTACCCCACCTGGAACCCAGCAGAGGCGGCATCAATGTGCTCGGTCAACATCAGTCTCCGTGCTTCTTGCAGCCGCAGTTGCTTCTGATACTGGAGTGGGCTGAGGGCTGTCATGCTACGGAAGTGGTGATGAAAGGTTGATGTGCCCATATTAGCCATTTCAGCGAGTTCATCGACTCGTAACGGCTTTTTGAAATTTGATTTTAGCCATGATACAGCTCGGGCAACCTGCTGGCTTTGGGTGCCCATCACTGCAAGCTGACGCAATCTAACCCCCTGTTCTCCAACCAATAAACGATAAAAGATCTCACGCTGAAGGACAGGAGCCAAAATTGGAATGTCTTGTTCTTCATCAAGCAGGTCCACCAGCCGTTGAAAAGCATTAACCAATGATGAGGTCAATTCACCAGTAGCCATGCCTCTGTCTGTTTTCTGTGTTCGTGCTGGGGGAAGTTGGCTGTCCGTCATTAGCTGAGTGATATTGCGATAATCAAAAGTCAGCCTGAGGCCCAGGTATGGCTTCTCCCGGCTAGCCTCGATTACTTGTGCAATTACGGGTAGATGTAATCCGGAATAGAGGTAATGGTTCGTATCATATACGAATGTGTCATCCCCTAACCGTACTCGTTTGGCACCCTGAGCAATCAGGCAGACACTCGGCTCGTACATACCCGTGACCGGCTCGGAACGCTCTATTTTTCGAAAGAGCGACAAACCGGGAACGGCTGTAGTGCGCAACTCTCCATTCTCAGTTAATCGAGCAATGCTCTCTGCCAAGCCGTCAATAGCGAAATTTAATGAAACTTCCTTTTTTTTCATAGCGTTATTCAACGATTTTGACCTTTATTATTTATTCCAAACTACTTATTCGCCTGCCAAATATCAACCTTTTTGCATGGTGGCAGAGGAATAGGCAATGATTCAACAGGATCGGTCTACCTGATTTTTGTGTATGGTGCTAATTTAAAAACATCAACAAAACAGCACTTAGGGAGATGTCATATGAAAATACGCAAATTGGGAAAGAGCGGCCTGGAAGTGTCAGCCATTGGTTTCGGTTGCATGGGGCTAAGCTTTGGCTATGGTCCGGCCACAGACAAAAAAGAAGGGATCGATTTAATCCGTGCCGCTGTTGAGAGTGGGGTGACTTTCTTTGATACCGCAGAATGCTACGGACCGTTCATCAATGAGGGGCTGGTTGGCGAGGCGCTGGAACCAGTCCGCGACCGCGTGGTCATCGCCACCAAATTCGGCTTCCGGAACGGAGACTCGCACCAACCCCAAGACAGCCGGCCGGAACGCATCCGGCAGGTTGCCGACGCATCACTCAAGCGCCTCAGGACGGACCGCATCGATCTATTCTATCAGCATCGGCCCGATCCGAACGTGCCGATTGAGGATGTCGCTGGAGCCGTGAAAGAGCTGATTCAGGAAGGAAAGGTCAAGCATTTCGGCCTATCCGAAGCCAGCGCCCAGACCATCCGTCGTGCGCATGCCGTTCAACCGGTGGCCGCGCTTCAGAGTGAATACTCCCTTTGGTGGCGGGAACCCGAGAAGGAAATCCTGCCAACTCTGGAGGAACTGGGGATAGGATTCGTCCCGTTCAGCCCGCTCGGCAAAGGCTTCCTGACCGGCAAGATCGACGAAAAGACCTCATTCACCAAGAACGATTTCCGCAACATCGTGCCTCGTTTCTCACTGGAAGCGCGCAAGGCGAACCAGGCCCTGGTCAAGCAGATTGAAACCATTGCGGCGGCCAAGGGTGCCACTCCGGCCCAGATCGCTCTTGCATGGCTTCTGGCCCGGAAACAGTGGATCGTCCCGATTCCAGGAACCACCAAACGACATCGCCTGGAGGAGAATCTTGGGGCAGAAAACGTGGCGCTTACGAAAGAAGATTTAGACAACATCGAAAGCGCCATTTCGAAAATTGAAGTGTTTGGAGACAGGTATCCTGCATATTTGCAAAAACGAGTTGGGCGCTAACAGAAAAAAAGGGCAGGGTGGTGTTAAAACCAACAACAAACGGAAAGAGGAAGAAAAAACCATGTATGGTTTAAAAAAAACGTCGTTATGGACGGCAATTCTTATGTCAATGATATCAACAGCAATTATCGGTATTTCATCAGAAGCAGCAACGGCAGCAGACTATAAACTAAATCCGTTTACTTTGACTTATGACGGTGCGATTACCGAAAACGTAAAAGGCCAAGTCAATATTCATCAGCTCACTTACAAACTGAATGGTATTGATATTTCGGCCAACGTTTATACCCCTGCGAACTATGACCCAAGTAACAAATATCCGGCGGTTGTGGTCGCCCACCCCAATGGTGGGGTGAAAGAGCAAGTCGCCGGCTTGTATGCTCAGCGTTTGACTGAACAAGGGTACATTACCATTGCGGCTGACGCGGCGTATCAAGGCGCAAGCGGTGGTATGCCCCGCAATGTGGATAAGCCTGCCAATCGCATTGAAGACATTCATGGCATGGCGGACTTCATCAGCCAATACCCTGGCGTTGATGCTGATCGTTTAGGCCTGCTTGGTATCTGCGGTGGCGGAGGTTATGCATTGAAAGCGGCCCAAACTGACAAGCGTTTTAAAGCAATTGCCACGTTGAGCATGTTTAATTCAGGCCTGGTAAGACGCAATGGCTTTATGGATTCGCAGCTTTCCACCATACAGGATCGCTTGAAGCAAGCCTCGGACGCTCGGGCACAAGAGGCGGCTGGAGGCGAGATCATCTATGCGGCAGATACCAAGTTGACTGATGAGCAAATTGCCAAGCTGCCGTTTGATTTGTATCGCCAGGGCTTTGAATACTACCACAAGACTCACGCTCACCCAAATTCGATTTTCAGATACCCGATGAGCAGTCTGCTCGCTTTAATGAATTTTGATGCTGCCAGCAATATGGATTTGATCAGTCAATCATTACTGATGATGGCAGGAAGCAAAGCAGACTCACTGTATATGACCCAAAGCGCTTTCAAAGAGGCGGTCAACGCGAAAAATAAAGAATTATTTCTGATTGACGGTGCAACCCACATCGAAACCTATTGGAAACCGCAATATGTGAATCAGGCCATGGGTAAATTGGTTCAGTTCTTCGGTTCGACATTGAGGTAGGGAGGCAAACGATGAATACAAAGCTTAGAAATGTAATCGTTACGCTCATGCTGACTTTTGTTAGCGTGAGCCTCACCGCCTGCGCAGTGACTAACCACAGCGGGAAACCCGCACCAATGGTCATTCAGGAGCAAGGGAGTTTTGCCGTCGGTGGTTCAATGATCACCAACCCCGGAACGTTCGACCCCGTTAAAATGACGCCCGAGGGCCAAACACTCCACGGAGATCACGCTTACGTGTTTTACCAGATTCCGGAAAAGGCGCGGGAATTGCCTCTCGTGCTCTGGCATGGCTACGGGCAGTCCTCGAAGACCTGGGAAACAACGCCTGATGGTCGTGAGGGTTACCAGAATATCTTCCTGCGGCGTAATTACGGAGTGTATGTGCTTGACCAACCGCGCCGGGGCAATGCCGGACGAAGTTCCCAGCCGATTACAATCAATCCTGTGCCTGACGAGCAAAAATGGTTCGACATTTTCCGAGTCGGAATCTGGCCCGGGTTTTTCCCAGGCGTACAGTTCCCTCGGGACCAGGCATCGCTGGAACAATTCTTCCGTCAGATGACGCCTGATACCGGGCCTATAGAGATCGACATTAATACGGATGCAGTTGCTGCGTTGTTTGACAAGATCGGCCCGGGCATTCTCGTCACCCACTCGCACAGTGGCGGCATGGGATGGCCTGCGGTCATCAAAAGTCCGAATATTCGTGGCGTCGTTTCCTATGAGCCAGGCAGTAATTTTATTTTTCCGGAAGGTGAAGTTCCGGCACCCATGGAAAGTTCTTCAGGGCCACTTAAAGCTGCAGGAGTGCCCATGTCGGATTTTATGGCACTGACAAAAATTCCGATTGTCATTTATTACGGCGACAATATCCCGGAAAAACCTTCAACCAATCCGGGGCAGGATAACTGGAGGGTACGACTGGCAATGGCAAGATTATGGGCTGACGCCGTAAATCGTCGCGGAGGCGATGTCACGGTCGTGCATCTGCCGGAAATTGCT
>JBFFHG010000111.1:0-7947 GCA_041557055.1 Desulfosarcinaceae bacterium | reverse complement strand
TGGGCCGCCTTGCCGGCCAGGGCCAGCCGCAGCTTGATCCCCTTGACCGGCTGGTCCTTGTCGTCCACCACCTTGAACTTGATCCAATGCACATCATCCTGGGCCGTGGCGGCCAACACCTTGGGGGCCGGCTGAGGCTTCTCCTCTTTGGGCGGGGGCGCTGTTTGTTTTTGTCCGGCCACGGCCACGGGGTCGGCCGCGATCACGGCGATGTCACCGGAAACCAGTCGCTTCACCAACTGGGCCGACACCTCCTGATTCCCCAAGTTAGCGAAAATGGCAAAAGCGGATACATCCTTGAGCAGGATACGCAAAACCCGGTTGGCCATGGGATTCCGGATCATGGAATCGACCAGTTGACGCGCGCCGGCCTGGGTGAACGGCATGGGGGTCTCACCTTGCTGAAGGTCGGATCGCTTCATAAACGTATAGCGCCGGGCGCCCGTGGAGATGATGTGTCGCATGGCTTTCTTCAAAGCTAAAAGATGTCAGAGCAGATCGAGCTGTTTATTGGCGCTATAATGGCAAGAAGGCGCGAACCTGTCAATGCAAAGAAACCTGACGAAAATCAGGTCCAAACAGTGTGAAAACCACAGTCGGCATCAATAATTTAACGTAAAAAGATATTATTCACTGCGAATCGGTTTCAGATGCTTGCGAACACCGTTTTTTGCGGACGTTTCATACGTTGGGATAAATTTTATTCACCCGGCAATTTCTCATAGTGGGTGGGCTTGCCGGCTGCGCGCCGCGCCGCATTCCATTCGGCACGGGTAATGGCCGCTTCTTCCCCGGGGACGCTGCCGATGATGGTGAAATAGTCCAGATTGTATTTGTCTTCAAGCACCCTGTCGGCCTGATTGCAGCGCACGGTATAGACCGTTTGGACCGATTGGTGATCAAAATCACGCCACACCTGTTTGTCCTTGAGCAACTGATATTCATGATTTTCAAGGGCTTTGATCACGGCCGCAGTATCAAAGGCGCCGGCCCTTTCCACGGCTGCCTTGTACTCGTACATAATGGTATAAGCGGAAGCCGCCGCAGTGCTGGGATAGCGATTATAGCGTTTCTTGAATGTCTCCACAAATTCGATCCCGCGCGGATAGTTATACTGGTAGGGAACCTTCCAGCACCAGGGCAAAGCGCCGATGGCGCCCTCCATGGCCTTGGGCGTGCCCCTTTCGGCCATTCCCAGCGTAAGATTGGGGACCACGATCTGCATCCTGCTTTTTAACCCCATCCGGGCGGCACTGCGTATGGCCGTGGCCATCTCCTGTCCAAATAGCACCAACACCAGAACATCCGGTTTCGCCTCTTCGGCTTTTTTCAGCGCATCATCATAAAAGCCGGATGGAAAAGGGGTTAACACCCCCGGATGCTCTGATTTGCTCTCGGTTCCGGTTAACTTGCGGATTGACGCCTCGGTGGTCCATCCCCAGGTATAATCCGCGGTAATGTAATAGAATTTTGAATTTTTGAAATTCTGGTTCAGATAGGACGCCAGTGCTTTTGCAGCCATCCAGCCATCATTGCACTCCCGGAAAATGTAGCGGTGCCCCTCTGCACCGGTGGTCGAGGTGGAATAGGTCAGGGTCCCAAAAAATGGAATCCCCTTCTCCTTGCACACCTTGCCCGATTCAATGGCCACCGCGCTGGACACGCCGCCAAAGGCCATTTTCACATTTTCCTGTTCAATGGCCCGGATAAGATTTGCTTTGGCCAGATTGGGGTTGGAGGCCGAGTCGGACCATCGGTAGACCACTTCCCGGCCCAGAATGCCTCCGGCGGCATTGATTTCCCGGCGGGCCAGCTCAGCCCCATACCACTGATCCTTGCCCTCCTTGGCATAGGGGCCGGTCTCCGGGTAGTTCAGCGCAATCTTGACAACCTCCGCACCGGCCGCACCATATGAAACAGCAAAAAATAAAAGCAATACCGCTGCGCCTCTTACCAGGGCCGACAATTTGCGCATCATTTCAGCCTCCTCTATTTGGTTGTGCACACCTTGGGCATTCTCTGTTTCAGGATTGGGGGAAAAATATCTATCCGATATTATTAACATATGAATAGATTTTCAGCGGAAAGCAGCGGTTAAGTGGCGACTGTATGATATTCAACTTTAAACATTCCAGCAACCGAATCCTATTCACTTACTAAACTACATATAACAAATAGTCTTTGGTTTCAACATTTGTCTGCTGGGCTGAGCGGTTTCTGCACCGGTGTGACTCGGGGAAAAACATTTTTGGGAATTGAATAATTGACAACCGGGGGCGGTCAATGGGATATGCACCACTTTGTTTGACAACCCTGATCCTCAGGAGAATCATGAAACGCCCCCATGCCCTTCTGCTGCTGGTCCTGACCGCCCTTTGCTGGAGCCTGGGGGGGGTGATGATCAAAAAGGTCGATTTGCATCCCATGGCCATCGCCGGGTGGCGCAGCGCTGTCGCAACGGTTTTTCTGCTGATGTGGAACCGAAAACCCATCATCACCGGTTCCCTGCCCCAGGTGGGCTGTGCCCTGGTGTATGCCGCAAACATGTTCAGCTTTATCGCCGCCACAAAACTGACCACGGCGGCCAACGCCATCCTGCTGCAATATACGGCGCCGGCCTATGTGGCGTTGTTCGGCATCTGGTTTGTTAAAGAGTATCCCCGTGTTTTGGATTGGTGCGCCGCGGGGCTGACGCTGATCGGCATGGTCCTGTTCTTTTTCGACCGGATCAGCCTGTCCGGCATGCTGGGCAATTTGTTCGGGGTTGGGGCGGGGATTACATTTGCATGGATTGTTCTCTTTTTGCGCAAGCAAAAGGACGGTTCTCCGGTGGAGTCCGTCATTTTAGGCAACGCCCTGACAGCCCTGCTGGCCCTGCCCCTGTTGGTGCGGCACATCCCCACAGCCCAGGACTGGGCGTGGCTGCTGCTATTGGGGTCGGTTCAAACGGCGCTGCCCTATATCCTCTACGCAACCGCCATCCGCCATGTCACAGCACTTGAAGGCACGCTGGTGCCAATGATCGAACCGCTGCTCAATCCCGCCTGGGCCTTTCTGTTCCTGGGCGAAATCCCCGGTTTCTGGGCTTTGACCGGCGGGTTCATCATTCTGTCGGCCGTCGCCATCAGATCGGTGATCGGCATGGGGCCCTTAAATCGTTCTTTGGCCAGACGCCCCTCACCGGACGCTTAACAACATCCGCATTCTATCAGCCTCGTTCCCGGGCGTGCTTCCGAAGTAGCGCTTGAACTCCCTGCTGAACTGGGACGCACTTTCATAACCGACCTTGCTGGCGGCGGTACTGACATTGACACCATCCTGGGTCATCAATATCCTTGCTTTGTGCAAACGAACACTTTTCAGGTATTGCAGTGGCGACGCGGCGGTGACCGCCTTGAAGTTGCTGTGGAAGGACGACACGCTCATGTTGGCTTCATCAGCCAGCGTTCCGATATCAAATTTGGCATCAAATTCCGTGTGCATCCGCTTGAGCACCTTGGCGATCTGACTGAAACCGCTGTGACGGGCCGCAAGTGATCGCAACGCGCCGCCCTGCTCGCCGCACAGCACCCGGTAGATGATCTCCCTGACAATCTGCGGCCCCAGTATGCGCCCATCAAGAGGATTGCGCAGACACTCCAGCAAACGGGTGGTGGCGCCGATCAACGCCTCGGTCAAGAGCGTCGAGTAGATTCCCCGCGGCATTGAACCTGATAACACCCGGTTGTCATCCATCTCCAGCAAAAGTTCGCTTACGATGGTGGCATCCACGCTGATCGAAACCCCCAGCAGCGGCTCCTGCGGGCTGGCGATCGTCTCGCAGTCAAAAGGGAGCGGCACCGACAGCACCAGGTAGTTATAGGGATCATAGGTATAGACCTCATCCGCCAGATAAATGCGCTTGCGCCCTTGGGCGATGATGACGATGCTGGGTTCATATACAGCAGGACTCCTTGGCGCGGATTTGTTGGACCGGATGAATTTGACCTCCTTAAGCAATGACTCGGTAAACCACTCATTTACAGCCAGAAGGTCCAGCAGTTCCACCAGGCGTTTTTTCCCTTTTACAGCGGTGTCGCTTGTCATCTTCACATCCCCCCACGTATTATCTGTAGAAGGGAATATGCCAATGGACCGACAAACTTACAATGATAATATCGCCGACTGTAGAATCAGGCAAGGCTTTCGGAGAAACGTGTATTGCCAGTCCGTTGAGATGCACTACATTACACATGCCTTAAAAACAGGGAGAAGTTGCATTCTCGAACCATTTGAAACAATTTCCATCAAAAGCATAAAAAGAAGGAGAATAGTTAATGTTAAATTTTGACTTTCACAACCCCACCCGGATTCTATTCGGCAAGGGACGCATCGCCGATATAGCCAGAGAGATTCCTGAAGACGCCAAGGTTCTGATAACTTACGGCGGAGGCAGCGTCAAACGCAACGGCGTGCTTGACGAAGTGAAAACAGCCCTGGATGGATACGAACTGACTGAGTTTGCGGGTATCGAACCAAACCCCGCCTACGAGACATTGATGAAATGCGTCGAGCTGGTGCGTTCATCAGGGATTGACTTCCTGCTGGCGGTCGGCGGCGGATCAGTCATTGACGGGACCAAATTCATTGCGGCGGCCGCGTTGTTTGAAGGCGACCCCTGGACCATACTTGAGCAAGGCGGGAAGCCGGTTCACAAGGCCCTGCCCATGGGAGCGGTATTGACCCTTCCGGCCACCGGTTCGGAGATGAACGGCAACAGCGTGGTAACGCGCAAATCATTGCAGGCCAAACTCGCCTTCATGAGTCCGCATGTGTTTCCGCTTTTTTCCGTGATGGACCCTGAAAAAACCTACACCTTGCCGCAACGGCAAATCAGCAACGGCGTCATTGATGCTTTTGTTCACGTTGCCGAGCAGTACCTTACTTATCCTGTGAACGCAAAAGTCCAGGATCGATTTGCCGAAGGCCTGCTGTTGACATTGATTGAAGAGGGTCCCAAAGCACTTGAAGACCCAAAGGATTATCAGGTGCGGTCCAATTTGATGTGGGCGGCGACACTGGCCTTGAACGGCTTGATCGGGGCCGGTGCGCCTCAAGACTGGGCCACGCATATGATTGGACATGAACTGACCGCCGTGCATGGCCTTGATCACGCCCAGACACTTGCGGTGATTCTGCCCAGCCTATTGACCGTGTGCCGGCAAAGCAAGCGAGAAAAGCTGCTTCAATATGCGGAACGCATCTGGGGCCTTGACAACGGCGACGACGACCAACGGATCGACGCGGCCATTGATCAAACCCGTAAATTCTTCGAACAGATGCAGGTGAAAACCCGCTTGTCTGATTACGGCATTGGCAAAGAGAGCATCCCGCTTCTTCTGGAGCGGCTGCAAGTCCATGGAATGGTGCGTCTGGGTGAGCACAAAGAGATCACATTGGATGTCAGCAAGAAAATTCTGGAGCGCAGCCTTTAGAACGTCACCTCTATTTTACGCAATGAAATCAGTGGAAATCTTGGAAATCGGGTAAAACTGCTTCCCGGGGGTTCCGCATAAAGCAGGCAAAGGAGTATGCCATGTCTCAAAACAGAATCCAAAATCGCCGCATCGTTCTGGCCGCGCGCCCCCACGGCGCGCCCGTTCCCGAGAATTTCCGCCTGGAGAACGCGCCTGTGCCTGACCCGGCGCAAGGCCAGATACTGTTGCGCACGGTGTATCTCTCCCTGGACCCCTATATGCGCGGACGGATGAGCAAGGCGCCCTCTTATGCGGAACCTGTCAAGATTAATGAAGTGATGGTGGGGGCAACGGTTTGCCGGATTGAAACGTCCCGGCATGCTGATTATGAGCAGGGCGAGTGGGTTCTTGCCTATAGTGGCTGGCAGGACTATGCCCTATCTGATGGTTCCGGCCTGACCCGATTGGGCGCCGAACCAAAGAACCCCTCATATGCCTTGGGAATATTGGGCATGCCGGGTTTTACCGCCTATATGGGGCTGCTTGATATTGGCCGGCCAAAACAAGGAGAAACCTTGGTGGTCGCAGCCGCCACCGGGCCAGTTGGCGCGACTGTGGGACAAATCGGCAAGCTGAAAGGCTGTCGTGTGGTCGGCGTGGCCGGCGGTCGCCAAAAATGTGAATACGCAAAAGATGTTCTTGGTTTTGATGCGTGCCTGGATCATAAAGCGCCGGATTTTGCCGAGCAACTTTGCCAAGCTTGCCATAACGGAATTGACATTTATTTCGAGAACGTCGGCGGCAAGGTATTTGATGCCGTCCTGCCGCTGCTCAACACCGGTGCGCGGATTCCGCTGTGTGGACTTATTTCCGGGTACAATGCGACACGTCAACTTCCCGACGGGCCCGATCGCCTGGCCCTTCTTATGGGAACCTTCTTGATCAAGCGAATCAAGGTTCAGGGATTCATCATTTTTGATGATTATGGCCACCGCTACAACGAATTTGCAAAAGAGATGTCGCATTTGCTAAGCACTGGACAGATAAAATACCGCGAGCACCTGGTTGATGAATTGGAGAGCGCGCCAAACGCTTTTATCGGCATGTTGGAAGGTCGGAACTTCGGGAAATTGATCATCCGGGTTAGTAACGAACACTAATTTTCAGAATGCATTTAAAAAAATGAATGTTGAAAGATTGCATGGTGCATCCGCAAAGTTATGACATAAACGGAAGAACGGAAGCTTTGTAATCGGGATGCTTTCAAATGGTGAATTTATGAATCGGTTAATTGTTGTTACGGGTGCCGGCACAGGTATCGGCAAGGCCACGGCGGAGCGATTCGCCAGAAACAGCGATAAGGTGCTCCTCATCGGAAGGCGTGAAAATAAGCTTATCAAAGCGATTGCCGACATAGGGAAAAAAACCGAAAACACAGACATGGATTACATTGCGCTGGATATGTCCGTCCTCCAGTCGCTACACCGCCTTCGAGCACATATCGAACGCTTTGACCTGCAAATCAGCGCATTGATATGCTGCGCCGGGTCGGCACCCACTGTTGCCGGCAACGGTGATCTCAAGATGATCGCTCAGGAATGGCACGACGCGTATCAATCGAACGTGCTGACCTCCGTGTTAGCGGCTGAGGGACTCGAACCGCTTATGGCTGAAAACGGCAGCATCGTACTATACAGTTCAATAGCCGCATACCGTGGTTCAGGCGGCTCCGGCGCATATGGCGCCATGAAGGCAGCACTTCATTCTTACGCACATACGCTCGCTTTGCGATTGGGCGTTCGCGGCATTAACGTGAACGTTATCGCCCCAGGATATGTGGCGCAAACCGATTTTTTTGGGGACCGACTTCCCGAGGCGCGAAAAATGGAGCTGATTCGTCAAACCGCAATGGGACGCCCTGGAAAACCGGAAGACGCCGCTAACCTCGGCTTTTACTTGTGCTCGGATGAAGGGGCCTACATTACATCGCAAATTCTGCAGATCAACGGCGGCTCAAACCACGGTGTATAGAACAAGACCAATGCAGGAAATACAAGCCATCTCAAAAAACGGCCGGTCTTGCGGGCCATAGACTTGATCATGTGCTGAACCCAAGCGAAGTCGCCGGATTTGGCTGGCGGCAGCCCGGCCAAGTTGCGGCCATAGGGGGGCGTTGATCCAGACGTCGTCCCCCCACTTTCCCAGGGAGAAGGGAGTATTGGCGATGACGAAGTCAAGGGTGGCGAGGCTGTCGCCGGTGGCTATGGTCCGGGCGGCCAGCGCGGCCATGCGCGCCGGGGTGGTGGCGATCTTGAACAGGCCCTCAAGATAACCCATATAGAATTTGGGAAACTTTTTGGCCGCCCCCCAGATGGCGCCCGGCGCGGCCTTGAGCATCTCCACGGTGTCACCGACCACGCTGTCATAGGCTGCGCCGCCGATCTTTTCGCCGTAGAGCCGGGCTTGTTGCGCCGGACTCATCTTGGCGAGC
>JBFFHG010000110.1:0-7986 GCA_041557055.1 Desulfosarcinaceae bacterium | reverse complement strand
GACACAATGTGTTCGGCCTGCTGCTGACCCCTCTGAGCGCGGCAGTGGCCTACTATGTCATCCCCCGTGCCTGCCGGGCCCCCCTTTACAGCCACACCCTCTCCCTGCTCGGTTTCTGGGCCCTGCTGGTGGTCTACACCCACATCGGCACCCATCACCTGCTACAGGTACCGGTGCCCACCTGGCTCAAGGTGGTGGCCATCGTGGATTCGATCTGCATGGTGATCCCGGTGATGGCCTTTCTGATCAACATCTGGTACACGGCCAAGGGCCGCCTGGGGGAGATCCATGCCGATGTGGGCGCCAAGTTCGTCTTTACCGGCACCATCATGTACTTTTTCGTCAGCATTCAGGGCTCCATGATGGCCCTGCCCGATGTGCAGCGGGTGACCCATTTCAACAACTGGGTGGTGGCCCACGCCCATATCGGCGTGCTGGGCTTTGCCGGCATGATCGCCCTGGGCGGGCTCTACTACGTGGTGCCCAAGATGTCGGGCCGGCCGCTGTACAGCCGGGTGCTGGCCGATTTTCAGTACTGGATGGTCCTCATCGGCATGGTGGGGTTCACCGTGGTGCTGACCATTGCCGGTCTGATTCAGGGCAATGCCTGGCTCAACGGCGAGACCGTCTACCGGGTGCTGCCCGAAATTCATGTCTACTATGTGGTTCGCGCCGGACTGGGACTGATGATCTTCAGCTCCGCCGTGCTTGGATTTTATAATATCGTGCGCTCATTGTTTGCCAGGGCAGGAGAGACGGCATGAAAATGACCCCCCTTGCCGTTGTGATCGGCAGCCTGTTGATATTGGCCGCGGTTGTCTTTGTGGTGATCGTGTTGCCCTATGCCCACACCAGCAAAACCCGGCCGTCGGATATTTTTCGCCAACGCTCCGCTGTGGAAGCCGCCGGGCGCAATATCTATATATCCAACGGCTGCGTATACTGCCACAGCCAGTCCATCCGCACCATCGACTGGGGGTTGGGGGCCGAGCGCATCGCCCGGGCCGGGGACTACGTGGCCGACTATCCCATCCTTCTGGGTTCGCAGCGCACCGGCCCCGATCTATCCCAGGACGGCGGCGAGCATCCCGACGACTGGCACATGGCCCACTTTACCAATCCGCGTTACACCCGGCCGCTCTCCATCATGCCGGCCTTCAGATTTTTGGGGGACAAGGGGCTCAATGAACTGATTCGTTACGTCCAGAGTCTGGGGTTCAAACAGGCCGACCTGCGAATGGCGCGGCAGGCTTTTTGGAAAGCCGAGGCCGTGAAGGCGTATGAGGCCGGCCCGGACGCCAATGTGCGTTGGCTCAGTGAAAACATCCCCCAGGGGTGGCGGGATGTGCCCAATCCCTATCCCACCAGTGAAGCCGGATTGGCCAGGGGCCATAAAATTTACCAGGATTTTTGCCTGGGTTGCCACGGGCCGGTGGGTGACGGCATGGGCCCGGCCCAGCCCTGGCTCTATCCGCCGCCCCTGAACTTCACCATCTTGAAAAACCGTGAAATCAGCGGCGGCATTCTTTATTACCAGATCATGAACGGCATCACCGGCACCGCCATGCCCTATTTCAAGCGCGAGCTGGAGTCGGAAAAGATCTGGGACGTGGGCAACTATGTCGCGGTGTACTTTATCAACGACAGCGACGCCAATACCGAACCGCGGGGCATCGATGCGGCGTACGAAACCCCGGCCCCGGGGAATTAAGGAATCATGTATTTCCCATATTTCATTGCATATATCGTCATCGGTATTAGTATCAGTCTGCTGGTTTTTTTCTGGGCGGTGAAGAGCGGCCAGTTCCAGGACCAAGAGCGGGCGCGGTTTTTGCCCTTGCGGGACGAACCCGGCGACGGGCCGGTGAAGATGTCGCGCTTCAGCCGATGGGAAGTTTACGGACTCTTTTTTCTGGCCGGCGCGGGACTGGCCGCCACCGCCGCCGTTTTGATGTTTGCGGTCTATTTCAGTCATGGTTAAAATGGTTGAATCGTCAAATGGGGTTAAGGATTTGACGGAATCATTTGACCATATAGAGGTGACAAAATGAGATTATACGCGCTCCTCAACTTTCAGCACGTCATGGCCTGTTTTTTTACCGCCCTGATCTTCATGGTGGTATTCGGGGTGGGACTGGCCCATACCCATCTGCACACCAAGGATGCCGAGGCCCGGGAAAAGGAGGTCGTCGGGCGGTTTGCCGACGGCATCGAAGAGCGCGACGCGCCCTTTCCCCTGGTGATGATGCTGATCGTTGCCGGTGCGGTGATCTGGGGATTTTTCTACATTCTGATGCATGGGCTGCTGGGGGTGCAAATATGATGGCGAACACTCATAAGCAAGAATCGGTGGTCCGAACCTTTGTCTGGATCGGCGTCATGCTCGGCGTTATTCTTTTTAAAGGCTTTTTTTCCTTTTTTGTCGTATCGGACATGGGGCAGCCCGCCTGGGACTACCGCACGGTGAAGGATATCCCGGCCCAGTCCGCCTATGCCAATTACGTGCTGCTGCCAAACCAGCAGCACGTGCGCGGGAACAAGGGGGAGTAAATGCTGCGAATCCTCAGCGTCGGGCTGATTGTGACCGTTATGGGATTGGCCGCCTGGGGTGTTATCACCCTGTATGACGAGAACCTCAAGGTGGGGCGCATGTGGGAAACCCCGGCGGTAAAACCCCATGAGCACCCCATTCCGGTTATGGACCCGCAGACCATGCCCTTTGACGGCGGTGAAAATTTTTACCGCATGGCAGATCCGGCCGCCCTCCGACCGCCCTTTGAGTTGGACCAACCGGCGGTGATCACCGCCGGCCGCCAAGGTTACCAATACTATTGCATCCAATGTCACGGCAAAAACCATGACGGCCAGGGCACCGTGGGTCAGAGTTTTGCGCCCCTGCCCGGAGATCTGCGCAGTCCCAAGGTGCAAGCCCTGCCTTTGGGCCGGTTTTTCCATGAAATCAGCTACGGTATCCCAGGCGGCCGCCAACCCGCCCTGGCCAGCACCATCAGCCCGGCCGACCGTTGGCGGATTATTGCATTTGTCAAATCCCTGGGCGCTTCAGTGGACCGCAAAAGGGAGATCCAATGAAAGTCATTCGAGATAACGCCAGACAACTGATGAAAGGTTACTGCCGGGTCTGCCCGGTGTGCGACGGCCGCGCCTGCGCCGGTGAGGTTCCCGGAATGGGCGGTCTTGGCGCAGGACGGGCTTTTGCCGCCAATCTGGAGGCCCTGGCCCGCTATCGACTGAATATGCGCCTGCTCCATGAGGTGCAAATCCCGGACACCCGGGTCACCATTTTGGGAAAAGAGCTCTCCATGCCGGTGCTGGCCGCGCCAATCGGCGGTGTCTCCTTCAATATGGGCGGCCAGGTCTCCGAAGAGGCATATATTCAGGCCGTCATTGCCGGTTGCGTCAGCCAGGACACCCTGGGCGCAGTGGGGGACGGCGTGCCTGATTTCATCCATGAGGCCGGCTATGCAGCCATCCGGGCAACCGGCGGCCTGGGCATCCCCTTTATCAAGCCCTGGGCGGAGGCCGAACTCAATGCCAAGCTGCAAAAGGCCCTGGCGACCGGTGCCGGCATCATCGGCATGGATGTGGATGCCGCCGGACTGGTGACCCTTAAACTCATGGGGCGTCCCGTGACCCCCAAGTCCCCCGAACAGTTGCGGGCGTTAATCGCCCGGGTGCCGGGAAAATTCATCCTGAAAGGCATCATGACCAAGGCCGACGCCCTGATTGCGGCCGATGCGGGCGCCCACGCCATCGTGGTCTCCAACCACGGCGGACGGGTGCTGGAGCATACGCCCGGGGCGGCGGAACTTCTTCCGGAAATAGCCGGGGCTGTCAAAGGCCGGATCACCATTCTGGCCGATGGGGGGGTGCGCTCCGGCGGTGATGTTCTCAAGCTGCTGGCCCTGGGCGCCGACGCCGTCATGATCGGCCGGCCCGTCGCCGTCGCCGCCATGGGCGGTCTTCAGGAGGGGGTCGAAAAATATCTGCAGCAAATCAGATCCGAACTGATCTCGGCCATGGTTCTCACCGGGACCCCCGGCGTCACCCAGGTGTCCCGTGATATCCTGCGGGAAAGGCCTGCCTGATCGGCGGCCTTTTATCCCATCGCAAATGTGGCGCCGGGATAACACGGGGGACGAGGGTGAAAAATTGATTCAGTGTCATTGCACCGTTTCCCACCATTTATCCAGAGAACAGGGCTGATCAAAATCAACGGTTTGACCGATGCGCGGGGTGAGCAGATCCACGCCCTTTTGTGACGCATAGGCCACAGCACGCCGAATCGGTTCGTCCCAGGCATGAAAGGCCAGGTTAAAGGTTGCCCAGTGCACGGGCAGCATTTGACGGCCGCCAAGCTCGATATGTGCATTTATTGCTTCTTCGGGGGTGGTGTGAATATTGGGCCAGGCTTTATCATATGCACTGATCTTTAAAATAGAGAGGTCAAATGGTCCAAGTTGCGCACCTATTTTTTGGAAGTGATCACCGTAACCGGTATCGCCGCCATAGTAAACGCGGTGTCTTGGTCCGAGAATGGACCATGAGGCCCAGAGCGTCGTGTTTTTATTGAAAGGGCTTCTGCCGGAAAAGTGGCGCGCCGGTGTGCAGACAACATCCAGCGGCCCCATGGTTTGCCGCTCCCACCAATCCAACTCGATAATACGATCTGCGGGCACGTCCCATTTTATCAAGTGCGCACTCACACCCAGGGGAACCAAAAAGATGGTTTGGGTTTCCCTTAAATGCTTGATCACCGTGATATCCAGATGATCGTAATGGTCATGTGAAATCAGCACAGCGTCGATATGAGGCAGATCGTCCAATGCCAACGGTGCCGGGTGAAAGCGTTTTGGACCGATCGGCAGGGGAGAGGCCCGTTTGGAGAAAACCGGATCGATCAGCAGGCGCATATTGTCGATCTCCATGAGCACGCTGGCGTGCCCAAGCCATGTCAAGCGTAACCCCTGGGAAACGGGATTTGAAAATGATGCCGCCGGCATGCGGGTAACAGGGATGGCTGAGGGCGGTGTCCGTTGTTGTCCGCCGAACAACCCTTCAAGCAACATGGCCCCCACGCCTCCTTTGGAGATGGTCGGGGTCGGTATTTGATTGACAAATTTATTGTTACGAAAATGCGGGGATCCAAGTCGACAATTAATTGAAGTGCCAAAAATATTTCCCCCCATGGCTTCATACGCAGCAAATATATTGGGCATGGCAACGGCTCCTGAAATAAGAAGAAAACAAAAAAAATAAAAACGCTTTTTTCTTTTAGGAATTTCAATTCTCATAATTTTCCCTGAACTTATTTTCAAAAAAGCAGTTTCAATGTTGGTTTTTACCGACCCCTGTTTCGATTGATCAGTCAATCGAAACAGGGGCAAAAAAAGGGTCTGAAAAATCAGCGGCGAATCATATGCCAGAGCAATGTGAACGTGGCTTCCACCAATTCAGGATTGCGGTATGCATCCGGATTTTTATGGAAGTACGCGAACGCTCCCTGAAGCATTCCGCCGATCAGGGTATTCATCATTTCCGGCGGCAGATCCTTTAGAATTCTCTGGCGCCGGCCCTCTTCAATGATATTTACGATGTATCCGAAATGCTCCGCAGCCTCTTCCCGGGTCACGGCCGAGATGTCGTGTGAAGATGCAAACTGCTGACAAAAAGTGAATTTTGAAGGGTTTTGCATGCCCCACGCCATGGCGTTCGTCCAGACCCTGTGGAGTTTGTCATGGACATTGGTTTCCTTTTGCACCCCGTTGGCCATGCGCGCGACCATTTCGGTTTTGATTTCAAGATAAAGCTGGTTGATCAACGTCTCCTTGGTCTTAAAATAGTGAAACAAGGTGCCGGTGCCGATGCCGGCCTCTTGGGCGATTCTTGAAGTCGGCGCGCCATGAAATCCGCGTTCCGTGAAAAGCCGTAATGCTGTTTCAAAAATAGATGTGCGTTTATCCGTCATGGTGTTTTTATTCACAATGGTGATGATTGACTAGTCAGTCAATTTGAAGAGAAGATAGCATGGGTGTTAAAATTGTCAACTCAATTCCTTGCTGTTTTGAAGTTCATGGGACCAGGGCGTTACCGGTGGGGTGAATCGCGTGTGTTGTGAAATTTTGTATGCAAATGCAATAAAAATAAAAAATATGTTGACAAGTGCGTTGTTACGGATATATGTTTGCCTTAAATGTAAATATTATTCTGCAAAAGCAACAAGGAGCGTCCCATGCCATCAAAACAGGTCACCATAAGTGCCCGAATATCACACGAAGATGCTGAATTTATAAGTCAAATGGAAATCAATGGGGCCCAAACGCCCAGTGATAAGTTGCGCGCCATTATAGCCGACACCAGGCGCCGCAATAGCAGGGTGTGGGACTATGCAGGCAGCCTGCAGATGATACAGGAAATGATTTTGCCGATAATTCAGGAAATTCGTAAAAAGGAGGTTGAAAATCAAGTCCATTCGGAGGTAATTACACGCTTAGCGGAATGGTTGCCCGATGCCCTGGCGTTTTTGATTTCCTCCATTTCTCAAACGAAGAACAAAGATGATCAACAAATGCTGTTGCACCTTGAGCAGGGACTTGTTGAGCGGGCAATTCGGCTGATGGAGTCTTTTTTGCAAATGGGTGTTACAAGCTGTTGCCCCTGCTACAAGCCGGATGCTATCCAACAGAGGATAACGCCC
This sequence comes from Desulfosarcinaceae bacterium, assembly GCA_041557055.1. Lineage (GTDB taxonomy): Bacteria > Desulfobacterota > Desulfobacteria > Desulfobacterales > Desulfosarcinaceae > JARRKU01. Next base: position 1,271 of record JBFFHG010000110.1, on the reverse strand, counting down.
ATTTTAGATTTGTGCGACATTATTTCCAGCCGCCTACAAGACAAAAAAGGAGCGTAACATGAAAGAAAAAATAATCAGCCGCGTGGGCCGCATTATCAGCGGCAGCTTGAACTCCATCGTGGACGCCATTGAGAATGCCGCCCCGGAAACCGTCATGGAGGAAGCAATTCGAGAAGTTGATACGGCCATTGATGAACTCAGGGCGGAGTTGGGGCTGATCGTGGCCAACAAGCATTTGGCCAATAACCGTTTGATGGAGACCAACAAGAAGCACGAAGATTTGGCCGAAAAGGTCGAATTGGCCATCCAGTCGGGCAGGGAGGATCTGGCTGAGGCGGCAGTTTCCAAGCAGCTTGATATTGAAGCGCAAATCCCGATTTTGGGCGCCACCATTAAAGATTGCGGCGACCAGGAAAAGGAGATGGAAGGCTATGTGAATGCGCTGCTCGCAAAGAAACGGGAGATGCAGGAAGAGCTGCGTCAATTCAGAAAAAGCCGAACGGAATCACAAACTGCCGCCAAGCCGTCTGCCGCTTCAGCCGACAGCGGTGCTCCGGGCGTGGAAAGCAGGGTTGAAAAAGCAGGTTCGGCATTTGACAGGGTATTGGAAAAATCAACCGGTGTTCAGGGATCAATGGGTGTTGGAGACCGGAAAACGGCGTCCCAGTTGGCCGAGCTTGAATCCATGGCCCACAAAAATCGTATTCAGGAACGTTTGGCGGCGATCAAAGGCCGACTGGAAAGCAAGTAATGGCATTCATTTTTGCTGATCAAAATCTTCCGTTTGCGGTAGCCATCGCCCTCATGTTCCTTATCGCCGTGTTAGAGGGGGCGGCCACCCTTCTGGGGGCCGGGATTTCGGGTTTTCTGGATTCCCTGCTGCCGGAAATGAACATCGATGTCGATATGGGCATGCCCGACATGGATTCGGCGTCCGTCCTGACCCGGCTATTGGGATGGCTCCGGTTCGGGCAGGTACCGGCGCTAGTGCTGATTGTCGTTTTCCTGACGGCATTCGGACTCATCGGCTTCATTTTGCAAGCCATCACCGGTGAAATGATCGGCCGCATGCTGCCCGCCCTGCCGGCCAGCGGCGCGGCTTTTGTGTGTGCGCTGCCATTTGTCCGGGGTTGCGGCGGAATCTTGGCTAAAATTATGCCCAAAGACGAAACCGACGCGGTTGCCGAACAGAGTTTCATCGGCCTTATTGCCGTCATCACTCTCGGAACGGCGCGTGTTGGAAGCCCGGCCCAGGGCAAGCTGAAAGATCG
>JBFFHG010000109.1:0-8009 GCA_041557055.1 Desulfosarcinaceae bacterium | reverse complement strand
GGCATCGATCTTAAATGCTTTTCACGACGGATGCCGAAACTCTGAAAATCCATTGCTTTGCCGGACAGGCCGCAACACGCTTAACCTGACAGGTTTGTCTCGTTGCGATCTCTTGACACAAAAACCCATTCCTTAACAGCTAAAATTTCAGAAGAATATTTTCAAGACATAAAGAACAATCAAAAAATCGACTTATTCACAATGGATCAACGGAGTAAAGACTATAGCAATTAACGATCGGGTCAACCGTGACATCTTCACGCTGAACATTCAGGCTTTTGCAACATCAAGGAAAGGAGGGCTCTTTTTAGTTTTTAGAATAATGATGTTCAACTTCGGTTGCAATATAACATTTTAACACCAAACAAATCCTGACAACAAGCAGTCAAACACATCTCAAAACGATTTATCGTCACTCTCTTCGAACTTTAAAAATCAATTCAAACTCAATAATGGATGGAAACGAATTATGAAGAAAAATTTTATTACAATGGGCTTGGCCAGTCGGCATTTGGATAACACCCGGATTAAAATGCTCCAATTCACAATCATCTTGTTTGCCGTATTTGCGTTAACTGCTGGAGTACAAGCGGCAGAGCATCATGTTTCTTCGGTTACCGAGGCCAATTCAGTAGGGAAAGCCGGAGATATCGTTTATATTGCGGCAGGAACGTACTCGCAAGCCCTGAAACCCGCAAATTCGGGGAATTCAACCCAGGGACACATCACCTATAAACCTGAAGGCGGTACGGTTACCATAACCGGTGTTAACACCGGCATAATTCTGGATGGGAAAAGTTACATCAATATCGATGCGCTAAGGGTTGTAAATGTTGCCGGCACCTGGGTAAGTGTACAAAATGGCGCACACCATATTACAGTTCAGAATTGTCATATGGAAAGGACCAATGGCTGGTCCGGATTTAACATTTACAATTCAAACAACATTAAAATTTTAAACAATTACATTAAGGCGGTATGCCCGTGCAGCGGTCCTGAGCTTTGTGATGCCGGAGGCCCGGACGATTTATTGTATATAAGGAATAGCCATCATTTGTTGATTGAAAGGAATGAACTTTATGATGGAATACATGACAATATAGATGTTCAGGATCAAAGCGATGGCAGCTCGAATTATATTATCATCAGAGACAATTATATCAGCAATCAGTATCATGGCGCCATTGACAATATGGGCGTTGAATACATGCTGGTTGAAGGCAACGTAATCGCTGACAGTGGAGATAAGCATTATGACAACTGGTGTTCACGTTCCAATAGAGACAAGGATCTGGCGAGGGAACACCAGCGGGGGATTAAATTTGGAAACAAATGGAGTATTATGCGAAATAATACTTTTGTAAATAATGGACGGGCCATCAATCTGTTTTCCCGCTACGAAAATGATGGCGAATGGAAAGGCTATTGTGTTGACAATCGGATCTACAACAATACGTTATGCAATAATTATTACAGCATTTATGTCAACAATGAAACCATGTGTAACAATAACATCATTAAAAACAACATCATATACAACAATGACATATTCGCCTATCCCTATGTTGAAGATAATAATATAGATATATTCGCCCACAGGATCTATGACGGGCAGCCGCGTTCCGAGAACGATTTTATCACCCACAACGTTCTCGGTGGTAAAGTACAGCATGGCGCCGACAATACGGAAACAGATATTATGTCCGTGAATCCAAAGTTTGCAAGTGAAGCCAATCGCAATTTCAACCTGGCATCCGACTCTCCCATGATTAACAGGGGGGCATGGTTGACGACAACCAATAGCGCCGGCAGCGGCAGCAAAATTGAAGTAGATGATGCGCGCTACTTCATGAACGGATGGGGGCTGGTTGATGGGGACCTTATCCAGTTCGAAGGACAGACACAAACCTATAGAGTAACAGATGTTGATTACAGCACCAATGTTATCACAATTGACCAGAATGCCACCTGGGAAGCCGGTGCCGGCATCAGCTTGCCTTATAGTGGCAGCAAGCCTGATCTTGGTGCATTTGAATACGGCGGCACGACGACCCTTCCGGCTTTATAAGCATTGTCACCGCCTCATTGCCGGTTGTGCATTGCATTAAACCCGACAGCAGCCCCATGTTACTGGTGAAGGGGCCGATCAGACCGGAATTCTTTTATTGAGGATCTGATCTGTTTTACGCCATCGTTTAATGCAACAGGGTTTTATTTACCGGCGGGCCGCCTTATCCCTGATGTTGCAAAAGAGTGAAGCGTTGGTTTGGCGAGCGAACTCACCGAAAAGGCTCGCTCGCCGGTCCAACAGCTATTTGTCAGTAAAGTATCAGCCATGGCCCGTCCCCTTGACAACTCAAACGCCCCGCACGGAGGGCCACTGTGACACTCTGCGTACCTTTATCGGAATAAAAGTCGGCTTCCATTGTAAAGCCGTTCAGGATGGTTGGGGGCGGACCATAGGGTCCGCCCCTGTTAAGGTGGCTTGGCGATTTTGGGTTTTTAATTATTTATGCGAACGAACAATGGATGCCCGTAAAACCAGCCGCAGGCCATAGATCAAAGCAGCCAGGCAAAAAATGATCAGCAGGAGACTGCCGCCGACCTCCAAGCCTGATGCCGTGGTGGTGATGAAGCAACCACCACTGGAGCCACCGCCAGATGAAGAACCGGAATCTGCGCCTGTATCCCCACTGCTCTCGTTGACCACAGCGGCAACGAAGGGGGACAGGCTGGTGACGTCCGCGGAAATGGTGAAGTTGTCCGTATCCACAGTGCGGTTGGTGGTTTCCGTGACCCACTGGCCGTTGACCAGGTGTTTGACCTGCAACTGCTCGGTTTCGGCTTCCGACAAGGAGGAATCATACTGGATTTGAACGGTGACCGTGCCGATTTGTGCGACCGAAGCGCCATCGCCGGCGGCTGCGATGTTGAACTCATACTGATTTCCGGCGGCCGTTGAATCTTCGGGCAACGGGACGGTGGCCGAACGGGCGAAGGTGCCCCGGCTGATGGCGGCCTCCCGCGATGCGCCTGCCAGAGTGCCCGGCTCCTCGTCGCTTTTTTCTATGGAGACGATGGCGGCGCCGTCGTCGCTGGTGTCCAGGGCCCCGGCCGGCACGTAGATCTGAGATGCATCGCCGTTGCCCAGCTTGACCTGGCCAGGGATATAGATGCTGACCGAATCCTCGTTCTTGGCCAGGGTGTTGACGTTGAAGCTCAGCTCTTGCAGGAAGGTGGTGTCGTCATCTCCGTAATGGACGGCCAGTTTCAGAATCACCGTGGTGTCGGTGCCGGCTTTGGTGTAGCTGACGCTGATGGAGCGTTTGTCGCCCGACAGGATGACATTGGAGAGAGTACCCGCGCCCGTTTCCACATAAATTTCGCCTGCAGTACTGGCTACTGTTGGAGATGCACCCACCACGGTAATGCCGTCATCATTCAGGTAGCCGGTGCTGAAGATACCGATGTTGATGACGTTGCTGTTGGTGGCGTTCATTACCGCCTGGGCCATCAGAACCGGCTTGTTGTTGCGGGTAATGATGGCCGTGTGGCCGGTGATATCTCCGCTTACGGTTAATGGATCGCCCACAGTGAAAATTTCAGGCGGACCGTCAAAGCCGCTTTCACGATAGAAGACCAGTTGATAGGTGCCGCCCGAGGCCAGACCGGGAACTTCATACCCTGAATAGGTGCTGTCGGCTTCCTGGGTCAGTTGGCCGAAGGTCAGGCTCTGGTCGCCGGTATTCATGCAGATGACACCGTTGATATCGGCCGTAGTGGGATAACCGCCGTCGGCCAGGGCCACGTCGCCCGAAACCGTATAACCGGCCATATCCCAGGTCGCATCCAGGGTGTTGCTGCCGGAAGCGATCTCCACGTTGTCCACGATTTTGGTGGGCAGGCCGTAGTTCATGAAGATAGCCTTGAATTTGCCCGGGGCGATATGATCGATGGCGTAGGTGCTGGTCAGGGCGCCTTCGGGGGCCGGGTTGCTCATCACCTGGATACCGTCCATAACGTCTTTGTAGATCACCCCTTTGCGCTGCAGCATGATGATGGTGGCCGGAAAATCATTGGCCTCGTTTTTAAAGGGGATCATGAATTGCGAGCCGTTGGGGATGGTCAAGGTGCCTGTCAGCGAAGCCGTGGCCGCGGTGAGGACAAAATCGGCATTGGTGGTATACGGGGCAACGTTGTATTTGCGTTTCTCACCCCATTGGACCTGTTTGCCCCAATCCTGGAACATATCGGGTCGCTCGGCGGCGATCAGGTCGTAGTACGCCACATTGGGATTGATGCCGTAGATTGTATAGTAGCCCTGGGTATCGGACATGCCTTCGGCCTCGGCCGAACCATCATGGGTGTTGGAGGGCATGGCGAAAACTTCCACTCCGGGGATACCATTGCCGCTGCTGTCGGTCAGGCGCCCTTGAATGGTGGTGCCCTCGGTCAGCTTGATCGTGCCCACGCCGATGTCGCCGCTGGCGCCTTCAGGAATCTCGATGCCGGCAATCACCTGGCCCACGTAGTTTTTGGCGCCGTTGTTCTTTTTGCCGTTGGTGGTTTCCACTACGATGATATATTTATGGCCGGTGGGCAGGGCGGTCAGATGGAACTTGCCCGGCGTGTTGTTGGTACGGCTGTTCTGGCCGCCGTTGGGCGAAGGACCGCCACCCGATCCGCTGCTCTCAAGATCTCCGCCGTCTTCGATATAGCTCTGGGACCACATATCATCCCGGGTTTCCCGCCAGGAGCCTTCCACGTGGGGGATGGCTTCACAGCGCACCACCACGCCGTCTTGGGAGGTGACGGCTTCGCCTGTATCAGCATCCACGAGTTTGCCCACCAGATTGGCGCCGGTTTCGATCGTGAGATTCACCGATGTATTGCCGCTGTTGACGGTGAACTTGGAGCCGCCGGGAACGTAGCGGTCGGTCCAGAAACGCACCAGATAGTCACCGTTGGCCACATGGTTGAAAGTGAAGCTGTAACGGCTGCCCTGATCGAAATCGCGCTTCATCAAAGGTTTGGCGTGCCCCATGGACCGATTCTGGGGTGTTCCCAGTTCCAATTGCCCGACCCAGTTCCAGGCCTCCCACTCTTCGGAATAAGTCTGGGCTTCGGGCAGGGTCAGTTGGCCGGTCACCGTGTAGCCGTTGGCAAAGGTGAAGTTCTGGTCGGTGACATCTTGGTCGGTGACCACCACCATGCGGGTGTTGGCGGTCCAATGATGAGTGTCCTGATCGCCCTGCGGACCCCGGAAGTTCTCGCCGCTGCCATCATCGGTGTAGCGGCTGATGCGGTTGGAGTTAAAGGGCGGTTGCAGCATGTAGACACCGGGAGCCAGGCCGTCTATCTGGAAGGCGGCGATGCCCGTGTCGCTGTCGTATTGGATGAACCCCATGCGCGGATCCTGTCCGCCCATAAACATCATGTCCATGGGCATGGCCATGACCGGCTGGCCGGCAATGTCCTCCACCATGCCGATGGCTTCGCTGAGCTGGCCGTTGGCATCGGTGTTCTTGCGGCCGTCGGATGCACCGAAGCTTCGGGTGTCGGGGTCGAAGACGCCGTCCCCGAAATCATGCCAAGGCGGATCCGTGGTGCTCAGGGCCACCGTACCGGAAATGCTGTAGCCTCTTTCCAGGCTCAGATTCAAGGTGGTTGGGTTGGCGGCGTTATTCTGAACAAAGGTGCGCTGCATGGAAACACCCACACTGGAATCGGGAACCAGGTTGCCTTCGCCTTGATACTGTCCCAGCCCATGTTGGTCGGAATCATTGATAAAACCGTTGTAGACGCCAGCCTTGACCACATAGTCGCCGGTTCCCAGGCCGCCGATACTGTAAACTCCGGTATCAGCGTTGATGAGACCATTGGCCACGGTGGCCATTTTAGGCGGCAACCAATCCCAGGGCCGCTTGACCTCCACAACCACCTTGCTCAGATCCAGGCTGATGCCGTTACCGGAGATGGCACCTTGAATCACGCCTTCATGGGCCTTGAGCTGCAGATCGGCTGTGGTCTGACCGCTGACTGTCACCAGGACGGGTGCCTGGCCGTTGCCGTCCACCAATTCGTAACCATCACCCAGCCAGCAGTTAACCTCATAGGTGGCATCGGCAAGACCGGCCAGACTATAGCTGACCTGCTGGGCCGCGCCGCGGGTGATCTGCAGGTTGGTGCCGCTCCAGCCGCCGGTATGGGACCATGCATCGATCCAGATATCCATCTCAGAGCTGTCATCACCCGGCCAGCGTTGCAGGTTGGTGGTATCGCCGATGGTCAGGGTTCCGCTGATCTTGCTGCCCTCGGATATGGTCAACTGGCCCATCTCCTTATCCTGGCCCTGGACCACCACCACGTCAGTGGTGATGTTGGCGGAATAGCCCATGACCCGTACTTCCAGGCGGTAGGTGCCGGCCGGAATACCGTCGATGGAGAATTGACCTGCATCGGTGGAGCTGCCGCCGCCGTTCCAGGGATCGATGCTGCCCCAGCCCCAATAGCGTTCATCGCTGTCGGCGCTGCTGATCGCCTGAACATCCACAGGCTTCCATTCGCTGACCGCCGCAGGCAACAGGACCGTGCCGCTTAAGCGGGAGGCCTTGGTGAGCACGATGATGCCTGCATCGCCGCCGCTGGCGGTCACGGGAATATCGACGCCGCTGACGGGCTGGGCGTTGATTGTGGCCACATACCCGTCGATATGGACATTAAGGCGGTAGTTGACCTGGCTGTTCGGTGGCGGAATATTAATGCTGAAAGGGATCGAGCTGCTACCGACCTCAAAACGGGCATCGGCGTTACCCCAGCCCGGACCCTGCATGTTGTGGCCATCCAGCCAGACCCATAAATCGTTCTGCTCCCATCCCCACTGGTTGGTGAAGGCGGAAAACTGGTCTGCGGCCTCGTCGGTGTTGCCATCGGCATCAAGATCCAATTTGAGGGTGCCGCTGATGGTGACGGCGTCGCTCATGGTCAAGGTGCCGGCGCTGGCAGTGGTTTCACCGGCGGGTAAATTGATATCGGTTTCATATGTGACCTTGCCGGTGGCCTGAACGCGCACATGGTAGGGGGCGCCAGCCTGCAGACCGGATATGGTGAAACCGCCGTCGGCCCGGGTACGGGCTTCGCCCCAGGCCAGATAAGATCCGGCTTCCACGCGGGCACCCACAGTGGGATTGCCGCTGCTGTCGAGAACAGTACCGGTGATACCAGCCGTCTGGATGGTGATAATCATGGTTTTATGGGCTTCGGTGACCTCAAACTGTCCATTGTCGTTTTCATCCACCCATACCTGCACCTCATAATCGCCGTTGGGCAGCGTATTCCAGTTTTGGTCGCGGCCGGACCACCAGACATTCATCAACTGGCCGGATTCCATCCACCAGTTGTCGGTTTTGTCTGCGCTGCCCTCATACCACCACTGTTCCCATGTGTTCCAGGGAAAGTCGGTGCAGAAGCAAGCGGCATCCCATGTGATCGATATGGTCTGCCCCTGCAGATCAGCCCGCGGATAATCATCAGGATAGGTATAGTCCCAACTGTAACCGTTTGGCGGATCTGCAATCGGCGGGTTCCAAGGATGACTCGGATCGGACCAGTCAAAGGGGGTCAGATCGCCGTCGCCGTTGGAGTCGATCACCACGCGGATCTGACGCCACTGGCCGGAAGTCCCCCCGGTCCAGATGGCGCCGATCTGGGCCTCCACCTGACCACCGATGGTCAGCGACGATGCCGAAGCGCCGTTGGAAGAAAAATAACTTGAAAAGGTCGATGCGTTGACTTGGGAAAAGTCGATCATCGTCTGGCTGCTGACAACTCCGAAAAGCACATCATCTGCTCCGGCCAGGGCCTGCGGAATAGCCGCTCCAGCTATCAACGCCACAGCCACAACAACTCTGAGAAATAAATTAATGGCGTGTCGATATTGCATGCGTTTCCTCCCTTAGTTCTTTGAATCGTTAATTGTTTGTTGAAGGGACGGGGTTCTTCCAGAGCGG
>JBFFHG010000108.1:0-8038 GCA_041557055.1 Desulfosarcinaceae bacterium | reverse complement strand
GGGCCAGAAAGTAAATCCCATAGGGCTAAGGCTGGGGATCATTAAGACCTGGGAATCCCGGTGGTACTCAGACAAGAAGTACGCTGAATATATTCGCGTGGATTTTAATCTTCGAAAGTTTATCAAAGAGAAATTATTTCACGCAGGTATTTCCAGAATTGAGATCGAAAGATCGGCCAAGCGAATTCGTTTGAGAATTCACACCGCGCGTCCGGGCATCGTTATCGGAAAAAAGGGAACTGAAATTGAGCGCCTCAAAAAAGAGATCGAAGCCAAGGTCTCACAGGAAGTGACCATCGATATCCAAGAGGTTCGAAAACCTGAAATCGATGCCCAGCTTCTTGCTGAAAATGTCGCCATGCAAATTGAAAGACGTGTCGCTTTCCGCCGGGCGATGAAACGTGGCGTAACTTCCGCCATCCGTTTCGGTGCCCTGGGAGTGAAAATCATCTGTTCCGGACGTTTGGGCGGTGCAGAAATGGCGCGTACCGAATGGTATCGTGAGGGTCGGGTGCCTTTGCACACACTGAGGGCGGACATTGATTACGGATTTACGGAAGCGCGCACCACTTACGGTGCCATTGGTATCAAGGTGTATATTTTCAAGGGAGAAATTCTGAAAAAAGATCAGCCGGAGCTGGAAAGCTAATTCACCATTCAGGTACGGCTAATGTGTCAACGCGAACGACTCGTGAACCCCCGTTAAAGGGGATCTCAAATGCCATAAACTGGTAGCCGTCGTGCTTGATCAGGAGACAGAACGTTATGCTCAGCCCAAAAAAGGTTAAATTCCGCAAGCAGCAAAAAGGCAGGATGAGAGGCGCCGCCCTGCGCGGCAGCTCCTTAAACTACGGGGAATTCGGACTCCAGGCCGTTGACTGCGGTTATATCAGCAGCAAACAGATCGAAGCCGCCCGTATTGCGATGACGCGCCACGTCAAAAGGGGAGGGAAAATTTGGATTCGAATCTTCCCTGACAAACCGGTTACCAAAAAACCCGCTGAAGTGCGTATGGGTAAAGGAAAAGGTGCTCCCGAGGGTTGGGTCGCCGTTATCAAACCGGGGCGTATTCTTTATGAAATGTCCGGTGTCACCAAAGAACTCGCTCAAGAAGCCCTGCGATTGGCGATGCACAAGCTACCCATAAAAACAAAATTTATTGAGAGGAGCGATCTGCTATGAAAGCCGAAGAGATCAGAGCGCTCAGCAGCGAGGAAATGCAGCAAAAGCTCATTGAACTGAAACATGAGCTGTTCAATCTGCGTTTTCAGCATGAGGTCGGCCAACTGGAAAATCCGAGCACAATCAAACAAACCCGAAAAGATATTGCGCGGATTTACACAGTAACGAACGAAACGGCGCGTAACCCCAAGGATACCGATAATTAAGGGCGCATATGAAAACACGTGGAATGAAAAGACAGGTAAACGGCGTTATTGTCAGCAATAAAATGGAAAAAACCGTCGTGGTGCAGGTGGAGCGGGTCGTCATGCATCCCCTGTACAAAAAGTACATCCGCCGGCGGAACAAATTCATGGCGCATGATAAAGATAATGTTTGCCAAATCGGAGATCTTGTTGAGATCACAGAATCCCGGCCGTTGAGCAAGACCAAAAGATGGCGGGTGAGCCGCATTCTTCAAAAAGCCGTTTAAGTAATAGAGGGAAAAGAAAATGATACAGAGCGAAACCAGATTAACGGTTGCAGACAATTCAGGGGCCCGTGTTCTGTATTGCATTAAGGTGCTTGGGGGTTCCCGGCGCCGCTATGCAAGTCTCGGCGATATAATCGTGGTATCTGTTAAAGACGCCATTCCCAACGCCAAAGTAAAAAAAGGCGACGTGCTTAAAGCCGTAGTGGTGCGGACAGCCAAAGAAGTCAGGCGCCCGGACGGATCATTTATCCGTTTTGACGACAACTCTGCGGTTTTGATCAATAACCAACGTGAACCCTTGGGTACGCGTATATTCGGACCGGTCGCCCGCGAGCTGAGAGCCAAGCGGTTCATGAAAATAGTTTCCCTGGCCCCAGAGGTCATATAGCAATTGATGGAGTACTGCATTATGCATCGCTATAAGTGCCATATTAAAAAAGATGACAAGGTAAAGGTTCTCGCCGGCAAAGACAGCGGCAAGATCGGTAAGGTTCTTAAGGTGGACCGGAAAAAAGATCGCATTCTGGTTGAAAATATCAATATTGTCAAACATCACACCCGGCCCAACGCTCAAAACCGTCAAGGCGGAATTGTGGAGAGTGAAGCCCCGGTTCATAGCTCGAATGTCATGTTGCTGTGCAACAAGTGCATAAAGCCGGTCCGAATCAAAATGCTGCGGCTCGATGATGGCAAAAAAGTTCGTGTATGCCGCAAATGTAATGAGCAAATCGACGCCTAAGAGGTGTTGCGGTCACGACTTGCGGAGGATTGGAATGTCACAGGTTCAAAGCGTATATAATGAGCAGGTAGCGCCCCAGCTCAAAGATAAGTTTAGCTACAAAAATGTTCACCAGATTCCGAAGTTGAATAAAATTGTGTTGAACATGGGGTTGGGCGAGGCTATTCACAATATTAAAATCATTGATTCGGCCGTCGAAGAGCTGATGATTATAGCGGGCCAGCGACCGGTCGTCACCCGCGCCCGCAAGTCCATCGCGGCATTCAAGCTGCGTGAGGGAATGCCTATCGGATGCATGGTCACATTGCGCGGCGACCGGATGTACGATTTTTTCGAAAAACTGGTCAACATTGCGTTGCCGCGTGTAAGAGACTTTAGAGGAATTTCCCCCAAAGCTTTTGATGGCTCCGGCAACTATTCACTGGGAATCAAGGAGCATATTATTTTCCCGGAGATTGACTACGACAAAATTGATAAAATTAAGGGAATGAACATCAGTATTGTCACTTCGGCTGAAAGCGATGAGGAAGGCCGGGAACTCTTGACGCTGATGGGGATGCCTTTCCGTAAATAATGGAGTTTCAAGGAGGTTGATTTGGCTAAGACATCATTATGCATGAAAGCGCAACGCAAGCCCAAATTCAGCGTAAGAGCTTATAACCGCTGTCCCCTGTGCGGGCGGCCGCGCGCATTCATCAGAAAGTTCGGCATTTGTCGCATCTGTTTTCGGAACATGGCATCCCATGGAAAATTGCCGGGTGTGATAAAATCAAGTTGGTAACACCTTAAACGGTGGACCCTCTCATGGCAAAGAAGTAACAATTTCGATAAAAACGGAGAAAATAATGGCGATAACCGACCCGATTGCTGATATGCTGACCAGAGTCCGCAATGCCGGCAAGGCCAAATTCAACAGTGTGGATATTCCCGGTTCGAACATCAAAATCGAGCTGGCCAAAGTGATGAAAGACGAAGGCTACATTCGGAACTATAAGTTCATCAAGGATGGCAAACAGGGAATATTGAGAGTTTATTTAAAATATGGCGACAATCAGGCGCATGTCATCCAGGAGTTAAAACGGGTCAGCAAGCCCTCCCGGCGAGTTTATGTTGGCGCCGATGATATCAATGCCGTATACAACGGAATGGGGATAGCTATCCTGTCGACCTCTAAAGGAATTATTACCGACAGACGGGCGCGCAGAGAAAAAATCGGTGGCGAGGTTATCTGTAGCATTTTTTAACCGCTCGAAATCAGTGCCTGCCTGAATGGGGTGGGGGGCAACTGCTTGATGCGGATGGACTGATATGAGAACGAAAATGGCGCTGTCCGGGCTGACGAACTTAGCGTCAAAACCCGTTTTCAATGAGCGCACGATAAAGGTGATGAAAAGATGTCGCGAATAGGCAAAAAACCAATTTCGATCCCTGATAAAACCACTGTGACGTATCAAGACAAAGTCGTGACGGTAAAAGGTAAAAATGGGAGCTTGACGCAAACCATCCATGCAGCCGTTGATGTACAGGTCGAAAAAGAAGTGATCAATGTCATTGCAGTCGACCAAAGCCGAAAAACGGTCGCGCTTCAAGGCATGACGCGCAGCATCCTGGGAAGCATGGTCATTGGCGTCAGCCAAGGGTTCGAGCGAATTTTGGAAATAAACGGTATCGGGTACCGGGCGGAGGCGAAAGGCAAAAGCATCATTTTCAACCTCGGTTACTCTCATCCGATCGATTTTCCGCTGCCCGAAGGCATCAATGCCGCGATAGAGAAAAACAACGTTGTCAAACTAACCGGCATTGACAAGCAACTTCTCGGGCAGACGGCTGCGCGGATTCGTCAGCTCAGGCCGCCGGAACCCTACAAGGGCAAGGGCATTAAGTATGCGGAAGAGCATATTATCCGGAAGGCCGGTAAGACAGGAACCAAATAAATACCTTGAGGTAATTTCAATGAGGAGCGGCACTTGCGGCTTCTCGACACCATATGCTTAAAGATGTGAATGGGGATCATCATGAGTCTAACCAATCCAAGAACCGTCGCCAGAATCAAACGCCAGGCGAGGATCCGTAAAAAAATCAGAGGAACAACCGAACGGCCTCGCTTGTCAATTTTTCGCAGCGCCAAACACGTATATGCACAAATTGTAGATGATTCGCTTGGGACAACGATCGTTGCTGCTTCCAGTGTGGAAAAAACATTTAAGGAACAGTCGGGTTTCGAAAGCAAAAAGGCGGCCGCTGCCTATGTCGGCAAACTTATCGCCCAGCGTGCATTGGACAAAGGAATCAAAAAGGTTGTGTTTGATCGGAATGGATTTTTATATCATGGCCGTGTTAAATCCCTGTCGGACGGCGCCCGTGAGGCGGGACTCGAACTATAGGCCGATCGGAACACAATCATAAGGAGGCAGACTCTTGTATAAGCAGGACATTGAAGAATCCCAGTTAATAGATAAGGTCGTTCATATCAGCCGCGTGGCGAAAGTTGTAAAGGGCGGTCGCCGTTTCAGCTTTAGCGCAATTGTGGTTGTAGGCGATGGCGATGGCGGCATTGGATGCGGTCTGGGCAAGGCTGGCGAGGTCCCGGAAGCCATTCGTAAAGGTGTTGAACAGGCCAAAAAATCCATGGTCAAGGTTCCGCTGAAAGAGGGGACAATTCCCTTTTCAGTTGTCGGCAAATTCGGCGCCGGGCGGGTGATGCTGAAACCGGCCATGCCCGGTACGGGACTCATTGCCGGCGGAGCGGTCCGCGCCGTTCTTGAAGCTGTCGGGATTCAGAATATCCTGACCAAATGCATGGGGACCAACAACCCGCACAATGTTGTCAAGGCAACCATCCAGGGTTTGCAGCAATTACAAAGCATTGAGCAGGTCGCCAACCGGCGTGGTCTGCAAATAGCTGAAATACAGTAGGGGAAACACAGATGACTGGCAAAATTAATGTCACTTTGGTTAAGAGCATGATCGGCAGACCCGAGAAACATCGCAAAGTACTGCGCGGCATGGGGTTGACCAAAATGAATAAAACAGTTCAGTTGGAAGACTCTCCGTGCATACGGGGAATGATTTTTAAAGTGTCGCACCTGGTAAAGGCTGAGGAGAACAAGTCATGAAGCTGCACGAATTAAAACCGGCCGAAGGATCGACAAAAGATCGCAAAAGACTCGGCCGCGGTGTCGGTTCCGGTTGGGGAAAAACCGCAGGCCGCGGAAATAAAGGCCACAATTCCCGCTCCGGCGGTGGGGTGCGACCTGGATTCGAAGGCGGTCAGATGCCGTTGCATCGCCGTTTACCCAAGCGCGGTTTTACCAACATATTTAAAAAAGCCGTGGCCGTTGTCAATATAAATGAACTGGGACGCTTTGAATCGGGAGCAGTGGTCGATGAGGCCGCCTTGATTCGTACAGGACTTGTCAAAAAACGCATGGACGGCGTTAAACTGCTCGGCCAAGGCGAGATCGACATCGCATTAACCGTCCAAATAAACGCCATCAGCCGTAGCGCCAGAGCAAAAATAGAAGCGGCCGGAGGCACCGTAGAGGTAATCTGATAATGGTAGGCAGCGGATTCGGCAACATATTTAAAATTCCCGAACTGAAGCGACGGCTGTTTTACACAGCCGCCTTGCTGGCGGTTTACCGCATCGGCGTGCATGTGCCCACCCCGGGAATTGACGGTGGCGCTTTAAAATCATTCTTCGACTCCATGCAGGGAACGATTTTCGGCGTCGTCAACATGTTCACCGGCGGTGCCCTGGAGCAGTTGTCCGTGTTCGCCCTTGGCATTATGCCCTATATCAGCGCATCCATTATACTGCAGTTGCTCACGGTGGTCATACCCCATCTGGAACAGTTGAAAAAAGAGGGGGCTCAAGGGCAAAAAAAGATTACCCAGTATACCCGCTACGGCACCGTGGTGCTAAGTATCATCCAGGGACTTGGTATTGCGGCCGGGTTGGAAGGAATGCAGAGCCCCACGGGCGCCGCTGTCGTTTTTGTTCCCGGGTGGGGATTCAGATTAATGACCGTTATCACTCTGACCGCCGGAACAGCTTTTATCATGTGGCTGGGTGAACAGATCACCGAGCGCGGCATCGGTAACGGCATCTCGCTGATTATTTTTGCCGGTATCGTGGCAAGAATGCCCGGGGCCATTGGAAACACCATGCGTTTGGTGCAACAGGACGAGATGGGGGTTTTTACGCTCGTCATTATTATGGCCGTTATGCTTGCGGTTATCGGGTTTATCATTTACGTTGAACAAGGCCAGCGTCGTATCCCGGTACAGTATGCCAAACGTGTGGTCGGACGGCGCATGTATGGGGGACAAAGCACCCATCTGCCGCTGAAAATAAACTCGTCGGGTGTTATTCCGCCGATATTTGCATCGTCGATCCTGATGTTTCCGGCAACAATCGCACAGTTTACACAGATTGGATGGCTGCAGAGTTTTTCACAGTTGATGCGGCCGGGTGGAATATACTATAATTTATTTTTTATAGGCTTCGTCGTTTTTTTCTGTTACTTTTATACCGCCGTTACCTTTAATCCGGTTGATGTTGCCGACAACATGAAGAAAAACGGGGGCTATATTCCAGGTATCCGGCCTGGCAAACGAACCGCCGATTATATCGACAGGGTCTTGACTCGCATTACGCTGGGCGGCGCAGTCTACGTTTCCGCCGTCTGTGTATTGCCCACCGTCCTGATCAGCCAGTTTAACGTCCCATTTTACTTTGGCGGCACGGCTTTGCTGATCGTGGTGGGCGTTGCTATCGATACGATCGCGCAAATGGAATCTCACATGTTGAGCCGTCACTATGAGGGATTTTTGAAAAAGGGCGGCATTAAAGGGCGGCGTTAAAACGTTGACCGCCGAAATTGCTTGTAATGAGCAAACATTGCAGGGGGTTACATGGCTAAAGAGGAGCCGATCAGAGTTGAGGGCACGGTTCTGGAAACATTGCCCAACGCAATGTTCAAAGTAGAGCTGGAAAACAAACATCAGGTGTTGGCGCATATCAGCGGTAAAATGCGCATGCATTTTATTAAAATTTTACCCGGTGATAAGGTCACCATCGAGTTGTCACCCTATGATTTAACTCGCGGTCGAATTACCTATCGGTCCAAGTAGGGAAGATCTAAAAGAAAGCGTTAACAGGGGATGGCCTGGCGGCAGGCCATCCCAAATCGAGCGTCTATCAAGGAGCTAAGAGCATGAAGGTCAGGGCATCGATTAAAAAAATTTGCAGTAAATGCATTATCGTCCGACGCAAAGGCGTCGTACGCGTTATTTGCGAAAATAAACGGCACAAACAAAGACAAGGTTAAGGCCGATATCTTAGAGGAGGATAAGCTTTGGCACGTATTGCGGGTGTAGACTTGCCCAGACGCAAGCGAATTGAGATTGGACTGACCTATATTTACGGGATCGGACGCTCCACCTCCAATAAAATATTGGAGCAGATAAAAATCAATCCGAATACCCTTACAGATGACTTGACGGATGCCGAGATCAACGACATTCGTAAAGTGATTGATGGTCAGCTAAAAGTTGAAGGTGAATTGCGCACCGAGACATCCATGAATATCAAGCGTCTCATGGATCTTGGGTGCTACCGCGGATTACGCCATCGTAAAGGC
>JBFFHG010000107.1:0-8049 GCA_041557055.1 Desulfosarcinaceae bacterium | reverse complement strand
TTCCCGGGAGTACGACATGATGTCGTGCACCGATTATTATAACTACTACGGCGGCATGATCGTGGCGGCCAAGACCGTGCGCGGCACCCTGCCCTTTGCCGTGATGGGCGACAGCGCCGACCCCAAACGCGTCAAAATCCGCACCACCTTTGAGGAAGCCAAACACGTGTTGCGCGCCCGTCTGGTCAACCCCAAGTGGCTGGCGGGCATGCAGCGTCACGGCTACAAAGGGGCCGGCGACATCTCCCACATGATGGATGTGGTCCTGGGTTGGGACGCCACCGCCCAAGTCATCGACGACTGGATGTACGAAAAAATCGCCAACGCTTACGCCCTGGACCCGGAGATGCAGCAGTGGATGAAAGAGGTCAATCCATTTGCCCTGCAGAACATCCTCGACAAACTGCTGGAAGCCATCAACCGGGGCATGTGGAAGGCCGATGGCGAAATGGAGGAGCAACTGCGCAATGCTTACCTGGAAATGGAAGGGGAGATTGAGGAGTGGACGGATTAAATTCAGGGAACTTGAGATGGGAGCGGCAGTGATGGGAAATCCGCTCCTGCTATGGATTTTCACCCTTCTATATTTACACGCCACATCGCTTCTGGCTCCGGCGGCCGGCGCCGCCGAGGATGGTGACACCATCGTTGTCACCGCCGAAGAGATCCGCGCCATGCAGGCTTTGAAAATTGCCGACGTGCTGAACAATGTGCCGGGGGTCAGGGCCGGGGACGCCTCCGTTGGCATCCATGGGTCATACAAGGTCAAAGTGTTTGTGGACGGCCGGTCCATCAACAATCCCACTTCGAGCCACGGCGGGGTCAACTGGGACATGGTCTCGCCGGACGATGTGGAGCAGATCGAAATTCTGCGGGGCAAAGGCGGGCTGACCTACGGCCAGGATGCCGGCGGCGGCGTCATCCTGATCACCACAAAAAACATTCAGCGGTTTTCGGGCAATATCAAAACCTACGCCGGCAATAACGATACGCGGAACATCAGCGCCGCCGTCAGCACCACGGCGGGCGACCTGGCAGTGGGCGTCAGCGGCGGATATGAAACCACGCACGGTTACAAGATCAACAATGACAAAGAGCGCTATCAGGCCGGCATAAAATTGAGCTGCAAAACCGGGCGGAGCGATACCATCGTCTTTTCCGCCGACTATCTTGAAGATCAGCGCGGCTTGAGCGGATTGCCGGAACACCCCACGCCCTATTCCCGCAAGAAGACCCGCAATGGCGCTTACGCCCTGCAGGCCGATTTTAAAAAGTTGCAAAGCAAAACCGACTATAACGTGGGGTACCAGCATAATACCGATATCAGCAAGGGGTTGGACAACACCCTGATGGTATCCAAATTCGGTCAAAATCTCACCACGACCTTCAAAACCACGGAACAGGGGGAACTCAGTTGCGGCGGCGGTTTCGCCTGGAACCGGGCCCACGGCACCGCTTTTGACGACCAGGAAGAACATTCGGCCGCGCTGTTCGCAGCTCAGTCGCTGGCCTGGTCTCGATACCATATTGCCCTGACCGCCGGATTGCGCGCCAATTATCACTCGGCCTTTGAGAATACCGTCAACCCGGAAATCAAGCTGGTCTACAAAAGGCCGACCTGGCGTTTGACCGCTGCCTACAGCCGCACCCACAACACGCCGTCCTTTTATCAGCGTTACAACGAAACCAGTTCCACCAGGCCCAATCCCGATCTGGAGATGGAGAGGGCCGACAACCACAGCCTCTCACTGTTCGCGGCCCCCCATGATTCTTTTTCACTGTCGCTGTCGGGGTTCTATAACCTTTTGACCGATCGTATCACCTATATCACCGGGGACGATGGTATGGGTCAGTACCAAAACTTCGGTGATGTGCTGTATACCGGCGGGGATCTGGCCTTGAGCTGGAAGATTCATCCTGCCGTCAAGGTAAAGACCGCCTATACCTACCTGGAAGCCAAAGACCGGGAGACAGACCTGTGGTTGCCGGGCAAAGCCCGTCACAATGCAAATCTGGATCTCTATTGGCAGCCCCGCCGGCCGTTCTCTTTGGTGGCTTCCGGCAAATATTCTTCCAAAGTATACCGCAACAAAAGCAACACCAAAACCGTACCGGCGTATGTCATCGCCGATATGCGGGCTGAATACGGATTCAAGCGTTTCAGTATCTTCGGTGAGATCAAGAATGTATTCAATAAAACCCGCTACTACGCCGACGGCCTGCTGGCGCCCCCGCGCACCTGGGTGATGGGGGTGAACTGGCGGATTTAGTGTTTCGATATTCGGATTGTGCAAATGCGCGGCTTTTCGTTCAGCCACTGAACACAAGAGAGGACAGGACACCATGCATCGTAACATCTACCCTTTTGCAGCTATCATCGGCCAGGAAGCCCTCAAGCAAAGCCTGCTGCTCAATGCCGTCAATCCCGGCATCGGCGGGGTCCTGATCCGCGGGGAGAAGGGAACCGCCAAATCCACTGCCGTGCGGGCCCTGGCCGACCTGTTGCCGGAGATCGAGGTGGTCCGGGGCTGCCCCTTTTCCTGCCATCCCGATCATTCCGAAAACGGCTGCGACGACTGCGGCGGCAAAACCACAAAGCCCCTCCGGCGGACCCGCAGGCAAGTTCGCGTCATCGACCTGCCTCTGAATGCCACCGAAGACCGCGTCGCCGGGGGCATGGATTTCTCCCTGGCCGTTCAGAAAGGCCGGCGCGCCCTTCAGCCGGGGCTGCTGGCGTCGGCCCATCGGGGAATCTTATATGTGGACGAAGTCAACCTGCTGGACGATCATATCGTAGACATTATTCTGGACGCCGCCGCTTCAGGTGAAAACATCATCGAACGCGAGGGAATCTCCTTCCGCCACCCCGCCCGTTTCATCCTTGTGGGAACCATGAATCCAGAGGAGGGTGAGTTGCGGCCCCAGTTGCTGGACCGTTTCGGGTTGTGCGTGGAAACCGCCGGAGCCCGGGAACCTGAAGCGCGCGTTATGCTTATGGCGCACCGTGAAGCCTTTGATATGGATCCCCGCAGGTTTCGGCGGGAAACAGCACCCCGGAATCAACGCATCGCCAGGCAAATTGAAACCGGCCGGGCCCACCTGCCGGGTGTCCGCATGCCGCTTCACCTGCGCGGCTTTATCACCGAATTGTGCGCTGAAAACCACGTGGCCGGTCACCGCGCCGACCTGGTGCTGGAACAGGCGGCCCGGGCCCTGGCGGCCTTGCAGACAGTGCCCGAAGTGACCGTGGCGCATATCCGCCAGGTGGCCCCCTTGGTCCTGGTGCATCGCCGCCGGGACGCCCAAACGCCACCGTCCCCCCCGCCGCCGGATGATTTCCCGTCCGATCAAAACGATCCCCCCCTGAACGAGGACCAGACACCCAAAAACCAAGGGAACCAAAGGGACGAAGAGGTACAATCCGCTCCGACCGGTCAAACGTCCGGCGACAGCCGGAGATCACCCGGCAAAGGAACACCGGGGCCCCAAAACAGCGACGAGCAGATCTTTGAAATCGGCGCCACCTTCAAAGTCAAACACCTGTCGGCGGCCAAAGATCGCATATTCCGGCGGGGATCGGGTCGGCGGTCACGCACCCGGATCTTCCAAAAGCAGGGCCGTTATGTCAAAAGCTGCCTGAACCCCAGGCACGGAGACATCGCCCTGGATGCCACCCTGCGGGCCGCCGCGCCTTATCAAAAACAGCGCAGCAACGCCAACGGCCTCTGTGTCACCCTGACCACCCAGGATATCCGCGGCAAAATCCGCGAAAAACGCATCGGCAATTTTCTGTTCTTCGCGGTGGACGCCAGCGGCTCCATGGGCGCCCGCGGCCGGATGGCCGCCTCAAAAGGCGCTGTCATGTCCCTGCTGCTGGACGCCTACCAAAAGCGGGACCGGGTGGCGATGATCTCGTTTCGGCGCAACCAGGCTGTGGTCAACCTGCCGCCCACCACCTCTGTGGAGCTGGCCGGCAAACTGCTGGCTGAAATGCCTGTGGGCGGACGCACGCCGCTGTCGGCCGGTCTGGCAAAAACCCACGAACAGGTGCGCAACATACTGCTCAAAGATCCCTCAGCCCGACCCATTGTCATTCTGATCACCGACGGCAAAAGCAACGTGGCCTTGAGCGATCAAAAACCAGTGGACGAAGCCCTGCGGCTGGCCGCGGCCATGGCCCGGGATGAACGAATACACCACATTGTGGTGGACACCGAAGAGGCCGGACTCATCACCTTTGGTCTGGCGCAGCGCCTGGCGGCCGCCCTGGGGGCCGAGTACTTTAAAATCGATGATCTAAAAGCCCAATCGCTTGTGGAGATTGTGAAAGGACAACTCTCATGAAATCAACACCCATTTTCCCCTTCACCGCCATCGTCGGCCAGGAAAAAATGAAACTGGCCCTGATCCTCAATGTCATCAACCCCGGTTTGTCCGGGGTTCTTGTCCGCGGCGAAAAAGGCACGGCGAAATCCACCGCCGTACGCGCCCTGGCGGATATTCTGCCTGAGATCGAGGTATTTGCCGAGGACACCTTTCAGCTCGCACCCGGAGAAGAAGAAGAGATCTACCTTGAAATCGCCGGCGCATTGAACCTGCCCGGCACCGAAAAGGGAGACTTGCCGCGGACGACGACACGCAAGGTGCGGGTGGTGGAGCTGCCCGTGGGGTCCACGGAGGACCGCGTGGTGGGTACCCTGGACCTGGAATATGCCCTCAAAAAAGGTGAAAAACGGGTCGAGCCGGGCCTGCTGGCCGCCGCCCACCGGGGCATCCTTTATGTGGACGAAGTCAATCTGCTGGACGACCATGTGGTGGATGTTCTGCTCGATTCGGCGGCCATGGGGGTCAACACCATCGAGCGTGAGGGGGTCTCCTTTTCCCATCCGGCGCGCTTTACCCTGGTGGGCACCATGAACCCGGAAGAGGGCGAGCTGCGCCCCCAATTGCTGGACCGTTTCGGGTTGTGCGTCAATATTGAAGGCATTGCGTCGGCCGATGACCGCGTGGCCGTGATGGAACGACGGGCCGCCTTCGATGACAACCCGGAGGGCTTTGTGCGCCAATGGGCGGCGGCATCCAAAACCCTGGCCGACCGCATCCTCGAAGCCAACGCCTTGTATGCCCGGGTGACCGTTGAAAAAAACATGCTGTACGAAATCGCCCACTACTGCCTGGATGTGGGCGTGGACGGCCATCGGGGGGACATCATCATCCTTAAAACCGCCAAAACCCTGGCGGCCTACGAAGGCCGCACCCAAGTGTGCGCCCGGGACATTCAAACGGCTGCCGAGCTGGCCCTGCCCCATCGTTTACGCCGCCAGCCTTTGATGGCGATTGCCGACAATGTCCAGGCGGTGAGGGCAAGACGCGGCCAGGAGTCGGAGAAAAGCATATGATCGAGATAAAAAACCTGCAAAAAACCTACGGCCCAACCCAGGCCCTGACCGGTATCGACCTGCATGTGCCCCAAGGTGAGCTGTTCGCCTACCTGGGACCCAACGGCGCCGGCAAAACGACCACCATCCGGATTCTGACCGGTCTGACCAGACTGAGCCAGGGCACGGCATTGCTCAACAGGCATGATATCCAAAGCCAATCCACGGCGGCCAAGCGTCAGTGCGGGTTGGTGCCCCAGCACATCAATCTGGACAGTGAACTGACGGTTTATGAAAATCTGGACATTCACGGCCGCTTGTTCGGCATGAAGCCGGCGTTGCGAAAAACCAAAATCAACGAATTGCTGACCTATGTGGCGCTTCAGGACCGCAGCGGCAGTCTGGTCAAGCATTTATCCGGAGGCCTGAAGCGGCGCGTGATGGTGGCGCGCGCCCTTGTGCACAATCCCCGGATCCTTTTTCTGGATGAACCGACCGTGGGCCTGGACGCCAATATCCGGCGCCGCATATGGGCCCTGATCAAAAAGATACAGCAGGACGGCGCCACCATTTTTCTCACCACCCACTACATCGAAGAGGCCGAGTTTCTGGCCGATCGGGTGGCTTTTCTGGATAACGGACGGATTGTGGCGGTGGACTCGCCCTTTAAGTTAATGGCCGGCATAGGTGACTGGGCAGTTGACTGGCTGACCGATGACGGAATGCGCACCGAGTATTTCCCAAGCCGGCAGGCGGCCCGTGAATCGGCCGCAGCCCGGCATAACGGATTCACCTTGCGGCGGGTCAATCTGGAAGATGCCTTTTTATCGCTGACCGGAAAGAAGGTGCAATGATGTATGGCATCATAGCCGTCTATCGTCGTGAAATGTTGATTCTCAAACGCCGGCTGAAGCGGCAACTGGCCGGAATGGCGGTCTCGCCCCTGCTCTACCTGATTGCTTTTGGTTACGCCATGGGCGCCGGCGTGCAAGTGGACGGACATACCTATCTTGAATTTCTCATTCCGGGACTGGTGGCCATGAGCAGCATGACCCAAAGTTTCGCCATTGCCACGGACATCAATGTGGCCCGCTTTTACTGGTATATCTTCGAAGAATTCCAGGCGGCGCCCATCAGCAATTTCGCCTATGTGAGCGGCGAGGTATTGGCCGGCATGACCCGTGCGCTTCTCGGCATCGGCGTTATTTTACTGTTGGCGCTGCCATTTGGTGTGGTGTTGCATTGCACGCCCCTTTTCTGGTTGGCGGCGATCCTCAACAGCTTTGTATTCGCCGCCCTGGCCGTGGCATTGGCCATGCGGGTCAAATCCCACGCCGATCAATCGCTCTTGGCCAGTTTTGTAATAACGCCCATGGCCTTTCTGGGAGGGACTTTCTTTCCGGTGGAACGCCTGCCGCTATGGGCTCAGAAGATCCTGTTTTTCCTGCCCCTGACCCATGCGTCAAATGCCATCCGGTCCACGGCATTGGGAGAAATTCCCGATTGGCGGGCTTACCTGGTGTTGCCGCTGGCCGGTGTTGTCTTCTTTATCTTTGCGTTGCGTTCGGTAAATCTGGCACGGGACTGATTCAGAGGCGGAGACACGCTGACGGCGAAAAGAGAGATCAAGGGAGAGACAAAAAAATGACGGAGTACAACCATGCTGCTTGAAACACTTTATAACGACGTGGAGATTTTCCGTGAGGAAAGAATGATCTATGCAAAATTCCTGGTGCCGCACCAGGTGCTCTCCACCTGCCGGGTGGCCGGCGGCTGGCGCGAAGACATTGACTATCTGTTCAACCACCAAAGCTGTGAACCGGCCGACCACAAGCACCGGGGCATCCACAGCGCCATCAGCGATCCGGAGGGTTATCGGGATATTATCAGCCGGCACTACGGACTTCCGGCCGAGGCTTGCGCCACCCTGGGAACGGCCGCCAACATGAATAACGCTTGTATCGAAACCCGGACGTTTCGGGATCTGAGCGTGACAGCGGTTTGCACCGGCGGCGTGGAAACCAATGCCGGCCGGGCCGGTGATCCGGCAACGGTAGCGGAAACACCCGAAGGGTTTGAAAGGGTAAACCCGGCTGCCGACCTGCCGGGCCCGGGCACCATCAATATCATGATTTTCATCAACAAACCCTTAATCCCCGGCGCCATGGTCCGGGTGATCGTGACCGCCACCGAAGCCAAAAGCGCCGCCTTGCAGGAGTTGGCCGTCAACTCGCGCTATTCGGCTGGTCCGGCCACCGGCACAGGCACCGACCAGATCGCCGTGGCCGCAACCCGGACCGGCGTCCCGCCGCTGACCAGCGCCGGCAAACACGCCAAGCTGGGAGAACTGATCGGCGGCAGCGTGCTCCAGGCTGTTAAAGGAGCCCTGGCCCTGCAAAACAACCTGACCCCCGCCGGACAATGTTCTGCAAAAATCCATTTGGAACGCTTCGGCCTCACGCGCCAAAAGATGATAGAGAGCATCTGCCGCAACCTGCCTGAAGAAAAGGCGGAGGTACTGCGAAAAAATTTTTACGGCATCGAACGCGATCCCGTCACCGTGGCGGCGGTGGCAGCCATGACGCATCTGTATGACAAGTTCGCCTGGGGCATTTTACCGGCCACGTGCTGGAGCGAAATCATGGGCGCCTATGCCGCTCAAATCACCTGC
>JBFFHG010000106.1:0-8118 GCA_041557055.1 Desulfosarcinaceae bacterium | reverse complement strand
CTTTGATAAATTATTCTGTATTGAAAATATAGTAGAATTTGTCAACGCACAAACGGCCGTCGTCTCGTAATTGTTTTATTTTATATCCGGTCCGCCGGCTATGTATTTTTGTTAAGTGCTAAAATTTATACACTGCCAAGCCGGCGTGATGATTAACTACGCTTTCTCATTTGGAACAAGGAGACGACCATGCGTTCGCCTCAGAAATCTAAAACTGATGTGTCGCCCTTCTGTAATGGCGCTGAACCCCATGCACAAACTCAACAAACGCCCATAGCGGTCATCGGGTATGCTGGACGCTTCCCAAAAGCTGAGACGACCACTCAGTTTTGGAACAATATGGATCAGGGAATTGACGGCGTTGGGGATATCCCGCCGGAGCGATGGGACAGTCGGGCTTATTTCGACAAACGACCGGCCACTGCCTTTCGTACCTATTGTAATCAGGGCGGTTTTCTGAAAAACATCGATTACTTCGACAATGCTTTTTTTTCAATTCCGGAAGACGAAGCCCGCTGTATTGACCCGAAGCAACGCGTGTTGATGCAAACGGCGTACCATGGATTGGAACATGCGGGTTATGGCGGGGATACATTTTGTGGTACCAATACCGGTGTCTTTATCGGTTCCAGCTATTATCACCATGAGCATGAAATGCCGGCCCACAGAGTCGTATCACCTTTCGGTATGCTGGGCACAAGCAATACACTTTTAGCCAACCGAATTTCACATGTATTCAATTTCAAGGGGCCCAGTTGTTTTATCGACACCTTTTGTTCTTCTTCCCTGATGGCCGTTCACCTGGCCTGCCAAAGCCTGAACCGGGGTGAATGCCGTACCGCTTTGGCCGGTGGTGTTCATCTGCTATCATTGATTCATTATATCAGTCTGAGTCAATTCAGAGCGCTTTCAGCCACTGGTCGATGCAAGTCCTTTGATCAATCCGCTGACGGATTTGTGCCGGGTGAAGGCGTTGGCATTGTGGTGCTTAAACCGATGCCGGCGGCGTTGGAAGATCGGGATACGATCCATGGCATCATCAAAGGGGCGGCCATCAACCATACCGGCCGGACCAACAGCTTGACCTCGCCAAGCGCGGAGTCCCAAAGTCGATTGATTGAAGCCGCCTACGCCAACGCCGGTGTGGACTTTGATAGTATCAGCTACATTGAAACCCACGGTACCGGAACGGAGTTGGGGGATCCGCTGGAAATTAAAGCGCTTAAAAACATTTTTAGCAATAAGACCAATGGCGGGCGTCGTTGCGTGCTCGGCAGTGTAAAATCCAGCATCGGTCACCTGGAGCCGGCATCCGGTATAGCCGGTTTGATCAAAGTACTCCTCTGTTTAAAACATAAACAGATACCCGGCGTGCTGCATTTGAATCAACTGAATCGCTTTATAAACCTAAAAAAGTCACCTTTTGAAATTAACACCAGGACCATTGACTGGCAATCCTCCGACGGACCGCGTCGTGCTGGTATCAGCTCTTTTGGCCTATCCGGAACAAACGTTCATATGGTGGTGGAGCAACCTGCACATAAAAAACATGCGCTACGATCGGCGCCGGCAAACAAGCTGAGGCTGTACACTTTGTCAACCCGAAGTGGTAAGGGGCTTCGACGTCTGGTCCGCGATACAATCGATGCTCTGAATGACTATTCAGAAGAAGATCTGGACGATCTTTGTTTTACACAGGCGGTGGGGCGCCGGCATTTCAACATGCGTGCATCGATCCTTTTTAATGGCATTGAGGATCTTAAACAACAGTTGGATCATCTGTCACAAACACCGGCAAGCGAAGGCCTTTGTAAAACGGAATTTGTCAACCGGCCGATCGATATGCGCCATAAGATCACCGTAGCATTTGGAGGGGATTTACAGATCATGGTGCATGACGTGGCGCCGTTTTGGCGTTATCCAGTGTTTTGTAAAACCTTTAACCAGGCAATCATGGAAATAAACAAATACACCCATCCCTGTAACACTTTGGCCATCAAAGGGGATGACCCGTCTTGTCCTGCAGAAATCCAAGGGGGCGCACCTTATTTGCATCTCGCCATAGCTATAGCCATGTTCCAGCTTCTTCGCAGTTGGGGCCTTGAATTTGTTTTTATAACGGGTTACGGGATTGGTTTTATTGCTGCCGCTCTGGCCGCCAGGGCGATTGGCTGGAAAACCGCTTTGACGCTGGAAAATAAGCTGCGAAACGGTACCACGGCAGAAGCAAAAATGACGATTGAGTTCCCGCCTGATATTGCATTGGTTCCCAGCCCGATCTGGACCGCGAAACAAAGTCTATCTGTTGGAGATCAAATTGCATTGACTTCGAATACCGGGAACAGCATCAGCCGTGAATCCGTAGTTGAAGAGGAGCCGGCGGGGTTGTTCACGCCGCTGATCGTATTGCTGGGTTCAAATGCCAGGGATCACATCGATGCCGACTTGCCTCAGGACATCCGTCGGGTACACTTACCCCCAACCTGGTCCGGTTTGTGCGGGGGACTTGGTCAGTTGTATGCCCATGGCATTCACATAAACTGGCTTGGGTTTTATCGGCCCGAAACGGCTGACAGAGTCCCGTTACCCAACTACCCCTTCGACGGTATCCCTTTAAATTTCAATAACAACCAGCGGCCCACCATCATGAACATGATCCTGAATCCGGCGGAGAAAAATCATCGGATTGCGCAACCGCCGGGTATTCCGGAAAAACAAGTGTCGATGGCTCAGGCAACCGGGACGACAAACACCGATGATGTCGCTGAATATTTGATAAACGCCGTATCCCGGAAAGCGGGTGTGGCCGCGCAAAATTTCAATACCCATACCCGTTTTGAGCAAATTGGGATGGACTCGATCATGAAGGTGGAGCTCTCCTATGAAATCATGGAGCGCTTCTCTGAACTCGAACAGGCCGGAAATGCTTTGTTGGAAGCAGCAACGGTCAATGAATTTATTGAAATTATAATGGGTTTCATCGGGGATGGTGCGTCCCTGCCGACCAAGGATGATTGTGAAACGCAATCGTTTCCAGACCTTGATCTGCTGCATGCTGGTCAGAAGCGCCGCCTTGAAAATTTGGCCAGCCGGTCGTGCACAATAGCCGATCAAAGTTTAACGGCGGAATTAACCGTCAACGAGCAACACCCGTTTTTTTTCGATCACCCATTAGATCATGTGTCCGGTGTGCATCAATTGGAGGCCATGGTCCAGGCGGTGACAACGGCGCATCATGCCATTGGATCGCAGCTCTCACAAAACCATCTGTTTTTCAAGGATATGCATGTTGATTTTAAGCACCTTTGTTCCAAAACCGGCTCAGCCCAGATCAAGGCGCATCGTCTTGAGTTCATTGAAGGTTGCACCGATTCAAAATTTTACACCGCGAGTATCAACGGTCCGGAAAAGGTCTATTGCAATGCCTTTTTCAAAGTACAGGCACTTTGTTCCAATGACTTGGATTTGATGCTTTCAGTGGCAACGCCATCGGAAAACACCCACTTCGATGCCTGTGAAAAAAATAAAGTCCACAAAGATAAAGCGATGAATGTACTGATCTCCGAACCCGTATCACCTGCTGGACGCTTGCAGGAGATGACCTTTGAGTTGCGACCGGTGGGAGACCATCCTTACTTCAGTGACTACCCTGGTGAATATGTACCATCAATCTTTTTTCTGGAGGCCTTTCGACAAACCCAACGCTATCTGCAACAGATGCAACCCGATGAACCCAATGCCGCTGAAAATCGTGTCAGTTTTCTTCTTTCCCTGACCTTAAGTCTTGATCGGCCGGTGGGACGTCATGAAGCGACACAAATTAAAATAGACCGGGTCGAACCCAAATCCGTGGGCCACAATCTGCTGGTTAACGCGACGGGTCGGATAATGCGGGGCAAGACCACCTTAGGTTTTTGCCGAAACCAGAACATGGTGTTGATCCAAAATTAGAATACCGCAATTTACACTTTGACAATTAGTATGGATCATAGTAATATGGAATATACTTAAATTGCCGTCTATTTGAAGGGTGAATAGGAATCATGTCTGCCGTTGATCTGGTTATTTTGGGATATTTGAAACGAAACCCGGCCAGTGCTTACGAACTGGCCAGGGAAATTGAGAACAGCCGGATGAAAAAGATTATTAAAATCGGCTCGCCGACCATTTACCAGAACATTAAAAAAATGGCCAAGAATGACTACTTGGCCAGCACAAGGGTAAAACAAGGCGAGACGCCGGAAAAAGCGATCTACTGCTTGACAGACAAGGGGGATGCCTACTTTCTGGAACTGATGCATCAATACTCTGCCGATCCGGGACGGATGTTTTTTAGCTTCAATAGTTTTATTAAAAATTTATCGCTGGTGGACAAAAAGCGCGGTGCTGTGATGCTCAACAATCTCAAGCGTTATTTCTACGATACCCGGAGTGATTTGCAAGGCGACATGACGGCGTTAGTTTCACCTCCCCTGGAAATAGAAGCCATAATGAAGCAATATGATATTTTACTTACCGGCATGATTCAATGGATTGAAGATCTGATCGCGCAATACCAAGAGAAAAAATGATTTAAAATGATTTATAGCATGGCAGCGTTTTTTTACATAACCATTATGAGCCATAGTAGTGTGGATCATGGTATGCCAAAAACAAATGGCGGAGACCATGGAAGGGCGTGTTCTG
Organism: Desulfosarcinaceae bacterium; assembly: GCA_041557055.1. Taxonomy (GTDB): domain Bacteria; phylum Desulfobacterota; class Desulfobacteria; order Desulfobacterales; family Desulfosarcinaceae; genus JARRKU01. Next base: position 3,432 of record JBFFHG010000106.1, on the reverse strand, counting down.
GGCCTTTCAAGCAAAACTGTCCGTACAGACAGGTGACAGATGGCTGCAAAAATAATTAAAAGCGATTCAAATAGTTGATGGGATCGGTCAAAAAAAATCGTCCGTTACTGGAATAATAAAAAGTAAAATGAGGCGGGGAAATTAGATGCAACACCTGGAAAATTATATTAGCGAATGGGTCGTTAAGCGTCGGTGGATTGTGCTTATTTTGACGATTTTCATCGCAATAGCTGCTTTCAGCGGTGTCAGAAATCTGAAATTCGACAACAGTTATCGCGCTTTTTTCAGCCCCCAAGATCCCTCGTTACAGGCCTTGGAGAAGATAGAGAATACTTATGCGCGGGAAGATTCGGTGCTCATTGCGCTATCTCCAATAAATGGTGATATTTTTACATCCAAGACGCTTTTCGCACTGGCCGAGCTAACGCAGAGATGTTGGCAGATTCCCTTTTCAAATCGGGTCGATTCCATAATCAATTTTCAGCATACTTACGTTGATGGTGACGATCTGATTGTTCGGGACCTGGTGTCGGATATAGACGGTTTGACGGATGAAAAAATCCAAAGCATTAAGCAGGTTGCGCTCAATGAGGTGATGCTGGTTCGTTATCTGATATCTGAAAATGGTGATACGGCAGGTATCAATGTGTCGATCACCAAGCCGTTGAAGTCGTCGGATGAATCGGCGATAGCAGCGAAATATGTAAACCAGATGTTGGACGATTTCAGAACCAAATACCCGTTTTTGAAGATTCACGCCTGTGGAACCATCATGGTGGATGCCGGTTTTTCAGAAGCCAGCCAAGACGATGTCCGCAAGCTGGTACCTATGATGCTGTTGGTTCTGTTTATTATACTGGGTGTTGTGTTGCGATCAATAGCCGGTATTTTCATGAATATCATCATCATCATTTTTTCTGCGACATCGGCCATCGGAATCGCAGGATGGTTGGGCATTCCGTTCAGCCCTTCTGCAGCACCGGCCCCCATCATTATCATGACACTGGCGGTGGCCGACTGTGTTCATATCCTGTGGACCATCTTTCAAAAAATGCGCGATGGCATGACAAAGCATCAGGCTATTCGTGAATCGGTGCGGATCAATTTTCAGCCGGTTCTGATTACGAGTTTGACAACGGCTATCGGGTTTCTGGCCATGAATTTTTCCGACGCTCCGCCATACCATGCGTTGGGCAATATTATCGCCATTGGAATGGTCATGGCGTTTTTTTATGCCGTTACACTTTTACCCGCAATGGTCGCAATTGCGCCGATACGGGTGAAACCAACCAGTCGAAAAGCGTTAAAACCGTGCAGCGGGTTGGCCGATTTTATTGTGGCGAAAAGGAATCTACTGCTATGGACAACGGCATTGTTTGCCGTGATTATGACAATCGGGATATCGCAAATAGAATTGGAAGACACTTTCTCCGAATATCTGGATCAAAGATATGATTATAGAAAAGCGTTTGATTTCATGCATGCCAAAAAACTCACCGGCCAGAATGTCATTTCCTATTCCTTTGATAGCGGTGAACCCGGTGGCATAAACAAACCCGAGTATCTGGATAAAATCGACGCGTTTGTTGATTGGGCCCTTTCCCAGAAAAAGGTGGTGTATGTGCACTCGGTGGCAAATATCATTAAAAAATTGAATCAGAATCTGCATGGTGATAGTAGCGATTTTTACAAGATTCCGGCGGACCGTGATTTGGTGGCGCAATACATGCTGCTTTATACCATGTCGCTGCCTTTTGGTTTGGATTTAAATAACATGATCAATATCGATAGTTCGGCGACCCGTGTTGCCGTCCGCCTGGCAAATCCGAATTCGAAGGAAGTGCTACAATTCGATCAATTGGCCGGAGCTTGGCTAAAGCAAAACACGCCCAAAACCATGCATACCTATGGCGCCGGCGCCAATATTATCATGTCCCATATCTCGGAGAGAAATATTAACAGTATGCTCGGTTCCTCTTTTGGCGCACTGGTGATGATATCGATCCTTTTGATGTTTGCCTTGCGCAGTATCAAGCTGGGTTTGATCAGTATTATTTCGAATCTTTTGCCCGCTGTGATGGCTATCGGTGCGTGGGGCGTTCTGGTGGGTGAAGTCGGGCTTCCGGTATCCGTGCTTATGGCGGTTTCCATTGGTATTGTGGTCGATGATACCGTTCACTTTTTAAGCAAGTACAGCCTGGCCAGACGAGATCTTGCTTTGTCACCGGTTGATTCGGTGAAATATTCATTTCACACGGTGGGCGTGGCTATAATTACCACTACGATAGCCCTGGCAGTAGGATTTGTCGCACTATCTTTTTCAGGATTCAAGGTCAATGCCACCATGGGAATGTTAACGGCAATGACATTGGTTTTTGCGATCATAATGGATATCTTCCTATTGCCAACATTGTTATTAAAATTAGAGGTGGAGAAAATAAAATGAATCGACCATGCTTTATAAGTTTGTTTTTGATGATCGTTGTTTTCGCTGACGCGCCAAGCTGTTTTGCCGCCATGTCTGTGGAAGAAAAAGGATTGAAAATTGCCACGGAAGCAGATAATCGTTCGTCTGGATATATCGATTTCACATTCGAAATGCGCATGATTTTAAGAAATCGCAATGGAGACGAGAGTCAGCGTGTGATCAAGACCAAAGGTCTTGAAGTGGAAAACGACGGAGATAAAACGCTGAGTATTTTTACCAAGCCGCTGGATGTGAACGGAACCGCTTTTTTAACCTTTACACACAAAACAAAGGATGATGACCAGTGGCTGTATCTTCCGTCACTTAAAAGGGTAAAACGGATCAGTTCCAGCAATAAATCCGGTTCTTTTATGGGAAGTGAATTTTCTTATGAGGATATTGCTCAACAGGAGGTTGAAAAATACACCTATAAATGGCTTAAGGACGAAGCATTCGATGGCATGGATTGTTTTGTTATTGAGAGATATCCGGTTGATAAAAAGAACTCCGGTTATTCAAAACAGATCGTATGGATCGACAAACAGGAATATCGGTCGTTACAGATTGAATACTTCGATCGTAAAGGTTTTCATTTAAAGACATTGGCAATGAAAAAGTATGAACAGTACCGGGATAAATTCTGGAGATCAGCCGAGATGTTCATGGTCAATCATCAAAATGGAAAGAGCACCGACCTTTATCGATCTGATTTTAAGTTTCAGGTGGGTTTGAAAGAAACCGAATTCAACAAAAATAGCCTGAAAATGATGCGATAAGAAACAGGGCCTGAATGATGGCTGCGCTCTAAACCCTATAGTTGCATAAAAAAAGATGGCGAAGAGAGATTAGCCCCTTGTGGGGATTGAACAAGCGCCGAATTCAGGCGCCATCCGAGGAATTTGCCCGGCGTGCACTTGAGGATCGGGTCTGTTTTACGCCATCTTTTTTCCCCTGCGGGAAAGCCG
>JBFFHG010000105.1:0-8148 GCA_041557055.1 Desulfosarcinaceae bacterium | reverse complement strand
GTCTACCTTGAAGAGCGGTATACCCATGGCGATGTTCCCACGGGGCTGATGCACGCCACCGGCGTGGAGCTGGCGCCTTTCGACCGTTTCAATTTCGGCGCCAATCTCGATTTCGGCACCCTCAAGGATCATGAAACCGCGGCCGAACTCGAGAGAACAGCGCTGGGCGTGAGCGCCGGCTACGGGTTTGACAAGCTGAAGATCGCCAGCGCCCTGGAGTACCGGGTGGACAACATCGAGCAGTCGGATGCCAGCTTTTCCGAACGCACCACCTGGCTGTTGAAAAACAGTCTCAAGTATCAGTTGTCCGAGGACTGGCGGATCATCGGCAAATTCAATTATACCGTTAGCGAGAGTTCCCTGGGCAGTTACTATGACGGTGACTATACGGAAGCGGTGCTGGGCTACGCGTATCGCCCCGTGCGGCATGACCGCCTGAATGCGCTGTTCAAGTACACTTATTTCTACAATCTGCCGGCGGCCGATCAGGCGGCCGGAACCGATACGAGCGTCATCCAGCGCAGCCACATCGGATCTGTGGATGTCATGTACGATCTGACCCCCCGTTGGACCGTGGGGGGCAAGTACGCCTACCGCCACGGCCAGGTGGCCCAGGACCGGGAGAATCCGGAATTCTTCGACAGCCGGGCCCACCTGTACGTGCTGCGCGCGGACTGGCATTTCATCCACCGCTGGGATGCGCTTTTCGAGGTGCGCAATCTTGATCTGCCCGATGCGCAGGACAGCCGCAGCGGGGCGTTGATAGGGATATACCGCCACCTGGGCAATCACATCAAGGTGGGGGTCGGCTATAACTTCAGTGACTTTTCGGATGACCTGACCCAACTGGATTACGAACACCAGGGGCTGTTCATCAATCTGATCGGAAAGATGTAAATCCGGGAGGGCTTCGCCCGATGGGTTTTGCGGATTACGAACGAATGTGAGGTGGCAAACATGCTCTGTTGTCTGAGAGTGATCATTTTAGGGATTTCATTGTTTGTTTTGAGCTTCCCGGCCTATGGCCAAGAGGTCTCCAGAGAACAAATCAAGGGGCTGGACGAACAGGTTCAGGAGATCAAGACCGATGTTCTGGGCATTGCGGCGGCGCTGGGTCAGCTTGAAGAGAAGCTGCTGTATCCGTCCAATACCCAGGTCGCGGTATTCGTGTCGCTGGCCAGGGGCGAAAGTTTTCGCCTCGACGCGGTGGAGATCCAATTGGGCGGTACGCCCGTGGCCCATCACATTTACACCTTCAAGGAACTTGAAGCCCTGCAAAAAGGGGGGGTGCAGCGTATCTACACCGGCAATGTCCGCGCCGGCGAGCATGTTCTGCAGGTCTCTGTCATCGGCAAATCAGCGGCCGGCAGCGATTTCCGGAAAACGGAGAGCTTCAAGGTCAATAAGAATGTGGGCCCCAAGATCGTGGAAATATCCCTGGCCGCCCAAAGCATCACCTTTAAGGATCGGTAGTTCATGTCCAGGCTGTTTGTTTTACTCACAGGATTGATGTTCGTGGTCTCTTCGGCGGTGGCCGATACGCCCACTCCCAAAGAGCTGAAGGATCTCTATTTCGGAGAGGCCCTGTACTGCGCCTTTCAAGAGGAGTGGTTCGACGCCATCGCCAGACTCGACACCGAGTTGGCGCTTTATCATGGGATCGATGAACCCGAGCTCGACACCCTCTACCACCATATCAACCAGGCTGAATTTGCCGTGGGTGATTTCGAACTGGCCTACCGGATGCACCGCCGCGCCGGACGGGCTATTACGGCGGTCATCGAGGGCAACGTCGATGATCAGGTGCGCAACGAGGCCATCTTCCGCCTGGCGCGAATCTACTTTCAGAAAGACCAGCCGGTCAATGCCTTGTACGCCGTGGAGCGCATCAGGGGGGCGGTTCCGCCAAATATTCGCGACGATCTGGCTTTCCTGCGCGCCCAGATTCTCCTGGCCAACGGCCGCTTTGCCGAGGCCGCGCGTATTCTCAAAGAGCTCCAGGGCGCAAAACGTCTGGAAGGCTTCAGCACCTATAACCTGGGCATTGCCCTGCTCAGGGAGGGCAAGGAGCAGGAGGGGCGTCAGTACCTCGACCGTACCGGTCAGATCAAAAGCAATCAGGCGCTCACACTGGCGATCAAGGACAAATCGAACCTGGTCCTGGGCTCCAAATTGCTGTCGGAAGAGAATTTCGAGGGCGCCCGGCAAGTGCTCGACCGGGTGCGTTTGAACGGCCCGTTCTCCAACCGCGCCCTGCTGGGCGCGGGATGGGCGGATGCCTCCCGGGAACGTTTCGAAAGGGCGCTTGTGCCCTGGAGTATCCTGGTGACAAGGGAGGTTACGGACGCCGCAGTGCAGGAAGCCATGCTCGCCCTTGCCTATGCCTATGGCAAACTCAACGTGCACAGCAAGGCCGCATTGCTGTACGGCAGCGCGTTGAAGAAGTTCGGTATCGAGGTCGACAAGCTCGGCGCATCCATCAAGAGCATCCGCGAGGGGCATTTTCTCCGGGCCCTGGTGCGCGAAGAGTTGAAACAGGATGCCAACTGGATCGTCAAGCTGCGCATGCTTCCGCAAACGCCCGAAACCTATTACCTGCTTGATTTGATGGCCTCCCACGATTTCCAGGAATCCCTGAAAAACTATCTTGACCTGGAGCAGTTGCGCAAAAAACTGGCGTCCTGGGAAGGGGATCTGAGCGTCTTTGAGGAGATCATCGAGCAGCGCCGGGCTTATTACCAGCCGTTGCTTCCCGCCATCGACCGGGAATTCCGGCGGCTTGACTCGCAAATGCGCCTGCGCCTGGAACAGCGGGACCGTATCGAACAACGCCTGGAGGCCATGCTGGTGGCGCCGCGGCCCGATTACCTGGCGACCGCCGGGGAGCGGATCATCAGTGAACGGATTGCCCGGCTGGAAAACGAATTGGACCACGACGGCACGGATATGCCCGGCGGTATCGACGCCCGGATCAAGCGTTTGCGAGGCGTGCTGCACTGGAATATCCACACTGAATATGACCGGCGTTTTACCGAAGCGCACAAGCATCTTCGCGACCTGAATCACGAGGTGGATCTGTTGAAAAAACAGTATACCGCTTTCGTGCGCACCCGTCAGGCCGCCACCCAAAGCTATGAAGGTTACAATGACGGCATCCGCAGCCAGCGGTTCCTGATCCGGGCGGCCATGGGAAAGGTGGGAGAATTGATGGCGCGCCAGGGCCATATGCTTGAAACCATGGCGGTGAATGAACTCACCCGCCGCCGCGAGCGGCTGGCCGAGTTCCAGATCAAGGCGCGCTTCGCCCTGGCGGACAGCTATGACCGGGCCACCAGGGCCCAAACCCAGGAGAGGGTGGGGCGATGAACTGGACCCGGCTTTTCATATTGGCGGTACCGGTGATGCTGGCGGCTTGTCAATCGGCAGGCAGCAAGGATACCATTGGCAAGCTGCATCGTACGCAGATCGAGATCAAGGAGGAGAAGCTCGACGGCGGACTCGAAAAAGCGATGTCAAGTTATCAACGTTTTCTGGAAGAGACCCCGGACGCCGCCCTGGCGCCCGAGGCCATTCGCCGTCTGGCCGACCTGAAGATCGAAAAAGAGTACGGCGCCCTCACCGGGGATGCCGATCCTGCCGATCCTGCCGATCCGGCGCCGCCAGCAGCGTTGCCCGCCCCGGAACCCGCGCTTCGCCCGGAAAGTGATTCGACGGCCGTTGCGCCGTCGGCTTCGGCGCATATTCCGGTTCACGCCGAGTCCGGGGGCGAATTTGAAAGACGGGCGGGCCGGCGCGAGTCGGCGGCCGGTCCGCCAGGGGTTGCGGAGCGGCATGCCCAAAGCGCCGATGATCTTGAAAGGGCAAGCACCCGCGAAGCCATCGCGCTTTACACCAAACTGCTCAACGATTATCCTTTTTACGAACGCAACGACCAGGTGCTGTACCAGATGTCCCGCGCTTACGAGGAGCTGGGAGAGACCGAGGCGGCCATGGCGGTCATGGACCGGATGGTCCGCGACTTTCCCGGGTCCCGGTACATCGATGAAGTGCAGTTCCGGCGCGCTGAATACTTCTTCATGCGCCGGCGCTATCTGGATGCCGAGGACGCCTATACAAGCATTGTCAACATCGGTGTGGGGTCCTCCTTTTACGAACTCGCCCTGTATAAACTGGGCTGGACGTTCTATAAGCAGGAGCTCTATGATGAGGCCCTGCATCCCTTCATTGCGCTGCTGGATCACAAGGTTGGCGTGGGATACGATTTTGCCCAGACCGAGGACGAGCCCGAGCGCAAGCGCACCGAAGACACCTTCCGCGTCATCAGTCTGAGTTTTTCAAACCTGGGCGGCGCCGATTCGGTGGTGGCATACTTCACCGGCCACGGCAAGCGCAGCTACGAGGACAGAGTCTACAGCAACCTGGGCGAATTCTACTTTGACAAGCGCCGTTACGCCGACGCCAGCGCAACCTACAACGCCTTCGTGAGCCGCAACCCGTTCCACAAGGTGGCGCCGAACTTTCATATGCGGGTTATCGAAATTCATACCGCCGGCGGGTTCCCCAGCCTGGTCCTTGAGGCCAAAAAAGAATTCGCCACGACCTACGGCCTGAAAGCCGAATACTGGGCGTATTTCGAGCCCGACGCCCGTCCGGACGTTCTGGGACACCTGAAAACCAACCTCACCGATCTGGCCAATCATTATCATGCCTGCTACCAGGACCCGCGCCAGACCGAAGAGAAACCGGCGAATTTCCAGGAGGCGCTGCACTGGTACCGGGAGTTCCTCAGTTCGTTCCCGACGGAGAACGAGTCGCCGGTGATCAACTACCACTTGGCGGATCTGCTGTTGGAAAACCGGTCGTTCGGCGCAGCAGCCGTGGAATACGAGAAGACCGCCTATGACTATCCGTCCCACGAGCAATCCTCTCAAGCCGGCTACGCGGCGGTCTGCGCCCACCGGGAACATCTTGGCGCCGTCGCCCCGGAGGAGAAGGATTTGGTCAAACAAAAGGTTGTCCACAGTTCGCTGAAGTTTGCCGATACCTTCCCCAAGCACGAGAAGGCGGCGATTGTCCTTGGGGCGGCAGCGGATGATCTCTACGGCATGCAGGCCTATGAGCAGGCCCTGGCCGCAGCCAACAAACTCCTCGAAGTATTCCCGGACACCGATACGGATGTGGTCCGCTCGGCCTGGCTGGTGATCGGCCACGCCTCATACGAACTTCTGCGTTACAGCGAAGCCGAGATCGCCTACCTGAGGGTCCTGGCCTTGCTGCCGGCGGGCGACACGACGCGCGACGACCTGATTGATAATCTGGCGGCATCGATTTACAAACAAGGTGAGCAGGCCAATGTCGCCGAGGACTACCGGGCTGCGGCGGATCATTTCCTGCGCGTGGGCCGCGTTGCGCCGGCCTCCAACATCAGGGCGAACGCCGAATACGACGGCGCCGCCGCCCTGATCCAGCTCAAGGACTGGGAGATGGCGGCCAGCGTGTTGTCGGGATTCCGCGACACCTTTCCCGGGCACGCGTTGCAGCCCGAGGTGACCAAGAAGATCGCCTATGTTTACAGGGAAAACGGCCAGCTCTCCATGGCGGCCGGTGAATACGAACGCATCGAAAGTGAATCCGAGGACGACGAACTCAGACGGGAAGCCCTTCTGGTGGCGGCCGAATTGTATACAGAGGATGGCGACAGCATCCGCACACTTGCGGTTTACCGGCGCTACGTGAACTATTTTCCGCAACCGGTGGAGATCAACCTGGAGACGCGCAACAAAATCGCCGGCATTCTGAAGGCGCAGAACCAGCGGGCCCCCTATCTGAAAGAGCTCCGACAGATCGTCGCCATCGACGCCGCCGCAGGGAGCGACCGGACCCCACGGACCCGCTATCTTGCCGCCCAGGCCGCCCTGGTGCTGGCCGAGTCGAGATATGACCAATTCGTGGCCGTCAGACTGGTAAAGCCCTTTGAGGTGAATTTGCGCAAAAAGCGCGATCTGATGAAAACCGCCACCCAGGAATTCGGCAAGCTCGTGGACTATGAAATCGGAGAGGTCACCGCCGCGGCCACATTCTATCTGGCCGAGATCTACGCCCACTTCAGCAAAGCCCTGATGACGTCGGAGCGTCCTGAAAAATTGAGCCCCCTTGAACTGGAACAGTACGAACTGGCTATCGAAGAGCAGGCCTATCCGTTCGAGGAACAGGCCATCGCCGTCCACGAAAATAATCTCAAGCTGATTTCCAGGGGCGTCTACAATAAATGGGTTGCAAAAAGCCTGCAAAAACTGGCTGAATTCATGCCCGCCCGTTATGACAAACCGGAAGAGCGCACCGGCATCATCACCTCGCTGGAAACTTTCATTTTCGAAATCCACAGGCCGGTAGCGCCAACGGCGTCCGAACCCGGAGTTGCGGCGGACACCGGATCCGAAGCACCTGGGCCGGCCGAAGCTCCCACGGCTGTACCGGCGTCCGAACCGGCGGCGTCCGCGCGGGGCGAAGCAGCCGGCGAGTCTGACATGGTTGACGGCGCCGCGCAACATGGTGGCGATGGGGCGGGCGTTCCGCCGGACGCTGTGGTGCAATGAGAACGGATCGGGAGAGGGGACGCAGTATGATGGGAAACATGCATATCAAAATGCCGCGGTGGTTGAAAACAAGAACTTGCACCGGATTCGCAATCATGGCGATTGTGCTGCCGGTCCTTGTCGGGTGCGCAATTGATGGAATGGTCGTTCCGGCCCCGGCGGTTCAGGAACCCTCAGCGGCCAATGGGCCTTCGGTGGCGCGGCTCGAGGATGGCCGCGAAGGATTCGTCATTATGGAAGCTGCCCAAATGGACGAGGCGTCGCGCAGGGACTTCGAGGAAGCCGTGGCCATGCTCAACGCCCAGGACTATGACAAGGCTGTCGATCTTCTGGAAAAGATCATCGGGCAGTCGCCGGGGGTCACGGCGCCCTATATCGACATTGCCATTGCCTATCGGCACATGGGCAAGCCGGATCAGGCCGAAGAGCATCTTAAAACCGCGCTGCGACTGGTTCCCGAGCATCCGGCGGCATGCAATGAATACGGTTTGCTGTATCGCGAAAGCGGACGATTTGCCCAAGCCCGGGCGATTTACGAAAAGGCCATAACGCGTTTTCCGGATTATTATCCGGCGCACAGAAATCTCGGGATTCTCTGCGACCTGTATCTGAACGACCCGGCGTGTGCCCTGGCGCATTACGAGATTTACAGCCAGGCCAGGCCCGAAGATCAACAGGCCAAATTGTGGATTGCGGATTTGCGCAACCGAATGGGAAGTAAATAAATCCGCGTTGTTGGGTGGGGTTTTGGCTGCGCCAGCACCCTTAAGGAGCGATTATGTACCGAAAACTAATATTGTGCCTGTGTTTGATCCTGTTTCCTGCCTTTATGGTCATGGCCCAGGATAAGAATAATGAAAAGAAGAAGGACCCGGATGCCAAGGAGCTCTCCGGCATGTCCATCGTGGGCAATGATGAAGCCCCGAAGTCTCTTTATATCGTTCCCTGGAAAAGCTCGGAAATCGGTGTGGAGACCAGTTTGAACAGAATGTTGAACGAGAGCGATGGACCGGTGGACCGGGATGTTTTCATGCGGCAGCTTGAATTTTATCGGGTCAGCACCGCGAAATAGATTCATGGATGTATTGATTCTTCGATTCGCTAAAGGTGATGGGCGGATTCTGTCAGGTCACCGGGCGGCGGTTCGATTGTCCGATTCAAGGGTTTAACGAAGTATCAGGAGGAAAGAAGTAATGGGATTCTATTCAATGGTGGCGTTTTTTCAGAAGGGCGGGTTGTTCATGTACCCCATTCTGCTGGTTTTTGCGGTCGGCACGGCCATCGCGGTGGAGCGCTGGTTTCAGTTGAGCCGCATCCGCAGCGCGAACCGCAAAATGTGGAATGTGCTGCATCCGGTGCTGGTCAAGGGGGAGTTCGACAAAGCGCGGCAAATGGCCAACAAGGACAAATCCAGCATGGCGCAAATGCTGGGGATGGGACTGGCGCGCCAGGGCGCGGTCCGGCGCCGCGAAGACATCGAAATCGCCATGGAAGAGAGCATGATGGAGATCATCCCCCAACTGGAAAAGCGTACGCCTTACGTGGCGCTGCT
>JBFFHG010000104.1:0-8186 GCA_041557055.1 Desulfosarcinaceae bacterium | reverse complement strand
GGGCATTCCAATCGACTTGGAACACGTTATCATAAAGGACGTCACCAGCCAACAACCCCTGAACGCGAATATTCAAGTCCGTGTTCCACGCCGCTGTAAAATAGGCGCCGTTGAAATCAAACAGACCGTCAGAGATGCCCGCTACCTGCGCATATTCGTTAAAAGCCACATAATCCCCTGACACAGTACCAACATCATAACCTGATCCGGGATGGTAAGACGCGCCATTTAAAAAGCCCATACCAGCCCAATCAAAACCACCGTATCCATCAGAAATGGTGCCGATGACGCCGGGACCAAGGTCGTCAAAAGTTAAAACAGCTGCACCAGCTGCACCGGAAACACATAGAATCAGGGCCAGACCGCATAAAAGAACAGTTAGCTTTTTCATAATTCACCCCTTTTTTTATTAATTAGCATACCATAACCACACTTCCAATAGCCGATAGAATTTTGCCCCTCCCCTCCTTCCTCCATGCAAAGCGACCGAATTTACGACCGAAGGCCGTAAGTTTAAAGAAGATCTTTTCATCTAAAAACATCCAGTCATTCAACCATGCCCCAAACTCGGGGCGTGATTAAAAAACAAATTATGTAAATCATGACCATATCGGAACGTACAATCACATAAGCAATACGAATGCCGGGATGTCTTTAATGCGGTTTTTAAAAAAATTTTTAGTTGACTATATATGGTTTAACAATGTTTCCATACAGTTAAAGAATGTTACAAAAATTTTATGAAAGTGCCGACTGACGGCGCCAGCAAACCATGGGTCGAGATAGGATATTTTATACATAATTTTTATGTATTCAACTACCCAACCTTGCATTTGATTACACATTCTCAGACTGGGAGAAGCGGCGGCCGACGGCGCCTTTTTTTGATTTGATCGGGACGAGACCGCATTTTGACTTATGGGAGCACCTTCACATCCGGAGGGGCCATGGGGCAGGAGGCTAAAGCCTTTCCAGATAGGCCAAATCCTGCTGCTGGCTGTTTTTGGTGCCTATGGCCAAAAGTTCAGCGCGTTTTTCACCCTTTGGAATGAAGTAGAGGCGGCCTTTGTAGCCGAAGACCACCTCCAGCACGGTGACGCGGTTCTTTTTGCCGAAGACTTTGCGTTTGACCTGAATCGAAGCGGGATTTTCGTTGAGCTGGACGATGACCTCTTCACACTTGAGCTTCAGCTCTTCGGTGAGGCACAGGTAACCCTCCACGGCCCGGTCGTGGAAGTCCAGATTTTTGTAGAGCGTGGTGAGCCGCTTGTGGGCGGTTTCAAAGGGTTTGCGCTTGCGGCTGCTCTCTTTTTGCCGGGGCGGCTCCAGTCGCTCCATCTTGGCTTGCAGTTCGATCATCTCCCGGCTTTGCCGGGCGTGGAGTTCCTCTTTGCCGGCGATCTTCTCCTCCAGGGCGATGATCTCTTCCAGCATCTCCTCCTGACTGGTTTCGGCTCTCTCTTTTTCCATGACCAGATCGGTCTTCATGCGGTCGATGTCCCCGGCCATGCGGCTGCGTTCATATTCGAGCGCTTCCAGTTGCCGACGGTACTCGGCTTCTGCCTGGGCCAATCGTTCCAGTTCGGCCGAACGCAGGGAGCTTTCCCGGCGATAATGGGCGCTCCAATGGCGGTAGTGGACCAGCAAGGCGCCCAACGAGAAAAAAATCAGCCCGGCCAGGATGGCGTTGGTGATCCGGGTGTTGTGAGGCAATTTAAAAACCAGGGCGAGCTCCAAACCTTGGTTTATCAAGCGATAATTCTCTGCGGCGATCTCAAAGGGTGAGCTGCCATGACCCGGTTCGGAATTCAAATCGGTATATATCAATGGGTAGATTAAAGTGTTTTGCTGGGTTTGAACGGTCACAACGGCCTTTCCGCCCCAACTCAGCCAGCGGCTTTTGATCAGATAACGGTCGACATTTTTGCGCACGGCCTTTTGCAGCGTCAGCGAACCATCAAACAGCAGCCGGGTATCCCCCAGATAGGTGGTTTCCAATCTTGAGAAGATACGCCTTTCAGCGAACCGCTCAACGAACTGAACGCAAAATACATATAAAATCGGCGGCAGAATCACGCATAACAGGACGATACTAAAACGGAACTTGACCATTCAGACAGCTTTCACTTCTTATTCGTGCCCATCCATAAACGGCCAACTTGCCCGCTATCTGTGTTGCACTCAAAATTTTATCCTCGCAATATCAACCATATGCCTGTGGTAAAATTTTTCGCAGGCCTTGATCTCGACCAAATTTACCTATTTCTGGATGGACACTGATTATTTTGCTCTCACATTCGGTTATTATGTTTTTCCGGTCAGGCCGTCGGCTCCCGTCAAGCGGTTGGCTGGAAGATTCTCCGCAGCGAAGACCTCACCGGAAAGTGATTTCAAAACCGTCCATCAGGCTCAAGACCAGAGCTGCGGGGAAATAGTGTTTTTGGCATTGAATCCCCGGCCCAGCATCTGGATCAGGCCTGCAAGGAAATTTTGAAACCACTTCTAGCACAATATGCGGATCTATGCAAAATCATCCAATGCCCGTCGCATAAGCTTGGCGATGGGCATTTTTTGGGGGCAGCGGCGTTCGGCTGCAAGGAAATCGACCTGGGTCAGGCGCTGTCGCACTTCAGGGCCGAGTTTGAGAAAATGGGTTCTGGCCCAGTCCGGGCGTCCGTAAGATCGGCTGTACATGTGATAGCGCATGATATCGCCGATGGGCACTTGGTCGTTGACGGCTGTTTCACAGAGCCTGCCGCAGCCGGTACAATACTGATCAGCGGTTTCCATGGCATATTGCTGCAGGAGACGCAATTGGCGCGACGTGAGCGGCGCCGGGTCCATGGCGGCGGCCACATTGGCCTTGAGAATGGTCATGTTGGGCATCTGGGAACAGATGCAGGCGATATCGGGATTGGTCCAGACCGCTTTGAGTTTGGCCTGCTGTTCGGTCAGCCCTTTTTTGATCAAAATCTCCATCAACTCCGCCGCCGTTTCTTCGGCCTTGTTCAGATTCATCCAGGAACGCCCGGCCTGGGTTTTCATGGCGGTCAGACCGATGCCGGCCCTGACACAGGCATCTATGGCGGCTTTCATTTCCGGGGTATGCATATTGCGAAAATTGTAGGTCATCATGATGCCGTCAATGTATCCCAGCCTGGACGCCTGGACTAAAAGCGTTTCCATATTGCGGTGGGTGCTGAAACCGAAGAACTTGATTTTGCCGGCCGCCCTGGCCTTTTCCGCCCAGCGTCGGGTATGGTCGTTCAGTTCATCGATATTGCGAACCCCATGGAGAAAGTAGAGGTCGATCCAGGAGGTGTTCATCCGTGACAAGGATCGATCAAGCAACTGGCTCATGCCGCCGGGATCGCGAGCATCGGATTTGGACACGAGAAACACTTTTTCACGATCCTGGGGATATTTTGCAAAGTATTTGCCAATGCCGGCTTCGCTGCCGCTGTGATAGCAATCCGCCGTATCCCAATAGGTCACCCCCCAGTTCAGGGCTTGCCGGAGCATCAACTGATTGGCGCTGATATCGAACATGCCGCCCAGGGAAAGTATGGAGACCCGCACCCCGGTTTTGCCATAGGTTCGGGTGGGCACCCGGACCTGTCCGGCCGCCAGAAGGTGGTCGATTGCCTTTTCCCTGACCTGGGCATGGGCGGCCAACGGCGTTAACAAAGCGCCCGCACCGGCTGCGCCGGCGACCTTGAAAAAACCACGACGGGAACAACCGTTGAATTCAGGTTTCATTTAATATCTCCTTAATGATTCATCTCCCCTTGAACCCCACCGATTGCCATTGACTCGGCTTTAGGGATTCATGAGTCGGCGGTTTCAGCGGTATTGCACCCGCCACTATAAGATCATCCTATGCCTGGCGTGCCGCGACTCGTTCTCCGCGGAGACCCTGACGGCACGGCGGCCCTGGACCGGACATTCGTGCTCGCACACACCGCAGCCGATGCAGTGGCGCGGGTCCACGTAAGGTTGCTGCAAACGCACCTCAATGCGCACATTATCGCCAGGTTCCGGCATGATGCGGTTCCCGGATACCGCCTTAACCGTCATGCCGCGGGTTGTGTTGCCCAAAATGGCCCAGGGCGCTTCACTTTCCCGGCGCACGAAATGATCGCCGCCGGCCAGGGCGCCTGGGGTGAGTTGAATACCGGCCAGAGTTATGCGGTCGCCCTCCGCGGACCGGACCGTCCCTTGTCCATTGCGGATGGGCCGAAATTCAACCCGGGTGAAGATGGCCTTGGGACTCACCGGACAATTTTCCTGACACACGATACAGGGGGTATCCATGGCCCAGGGCAGGCAGCGGTTTCTATCCACAAAGGCCATGCCCATGCGCAGCGGGCCGTCGCCGGCATGGGCGCCGCGCCCCATACGCAGATCCACACTCAGGGGCCTTAAGGCTGCCGTTGGGCAGATATGGCTGCAGGCCACACAGTTATACTGGCAACCGCTGGTGCCCATGCGAAAGTTGAGCACCGGCGTCCACACACCTTCGAATCCGGCCTGCCAAACGGCCGGTTGAATCACATTGGTGGGGCAAACGCGCATGCACTGACCGCACTTGATGCACCGGGCGAGAAAATCCGCCTCCCCCAGGGCGCCCGGCGGCCGGATCAACAGCGGGTTCCAATTGCCGGCCAGGCCGGCATCCACACGCAGCAGGGGAACCATGGCCAGACCGCCCACCATGGCCGAAATCACCTGCCGCCGGGTCAAATCCGGTTCCAGTCGCTCACCGGCCGCCGAAGGTTTGGAACGATACCCCATGAGGCCGGGGCGGCACTGATCCACACAATTCATGCACAGGACGCATTCGCTGATCCGAATCACTTGGGCAGGAGCGCAAGCCCCTTCACAATGGACTTCACAGTGGCGGCAGCGGCGGCAACGCGCTTCGGATTTGCCGATGCGCCAGACCGCCCAGCGGCTGAACAGCCCCAACAGGGCGCCCAACGGACAGATGAACCGGCAATAAAAACGCGGTACCCGCAGACACAGCAGCACGATGGTTAAAAACAGCACCCCGATCAGGCCGCCCCCCTCATAGTAACGCGGAAGAGCCGCCGCAATTGACATGGGCCGATCCATAATCGGCAGGAGGGCCAAATTGACGGAGCGGTGCATCAGGGCAAGGGGATCAAGCCATCCTGCCTGCAAAGAAGCCGTCAGCCAGTGGGTCTGGGCAAAGCGCCATTGCAAAACCATGCCGGCGGCCAACACGCCCGCCGCGCCAATGATGGTCAGGGGGCGTATCTGAAGATAATTAAAAACGGTCAGCAAACCGAGCCATGCCGCCGAAAAGAGGACCAGGGTCCAGAACATAACCGCGTGCTGCCAGGGCCCGGCCAACAGAAAATGGAACAGGTCAGCGCACGCCGCCGCCAGCAGCAGGATCAAAAGCCAGTATTTAATGCTTTGGGCCCAATGGGGTTGGTTGATTTGAACTTTTTGAGCCGGCTTCAGCTTGCGCTGGCCCAGGTACCCCACAAACTGCTGCACCGCCCCCATGGGGCAGAGCCAGCCGCAAAAAAAGCGGCCCAGAAAAAGGGTCAGCACCAAAGTGGCAGCCCCCCACAGCAACCCGGCATAAAGGGTGTGGGTGGCCAGCACAACCCCAAGCCCCACCAGGGGATCGAGCTGCAGAAACCAGTTCACCGGCCAGCCGCGCAATTGCCACCACCGCTCCCCCACTGTGGCGGCAACGCAAAACCAGATAAAAAGGACGAAAAAGAAAATCTGGCTGATGCGGCGGGTGGTGATAATTTTCATGGCTCACGGACCTCGACGGGTTTCAGGGATCGATAATCCACGGTCCCCGCCCCTGCCTTTTCAGCCATGGCCAAATAAGGCAAATTTTCAACGCGCCTGCCCAACAGGGCGGCGCCAAGGGCATCCACGGCCACCGGGTCGGTGCCGGCGATCAGTGTCTGCGTGGCCTTCAAATCATCCAGGGAGCCGCCGGTGGGCCCATTGGTCATCATGCTTTGGGTGCCGTCCAGGATAACCAGGCTGGGCTTGATCAGCATGGCCAGTTCCGCAATGACGGCATGAATCTGCTGATGAAAAATATTGCGGCGCCCGCCCAACAGGCCGTACCAGTTTTTGATGGTCAGGGAGGCGCCGCTGCGGTGATGGTCTTTCACCGGCGCCAGGCCGATGACCCGATCAGCCCACCGCAGGGGTTTGCTGAGTACCGGCCAGCCCTGAATCAATTGCCCGCCCGGCAGGGAATAGGCTGTAAAACGATCCGGTGTGGGCAGAAAAAGATCGGCGCCGGCCTTGCGGCCGGCCGGACCGATACCGGTCAATTCAAAACAACTGGACGGATCATTGATGGGATTGTCGGTGATCCGCACCCCTCCGGCACCGGCTTGCAGACAGAGTTCCACCACCCTGGCAACCAGATCGGGATGGGTGGTGGCGCCCAGCACGGGCGGGACGGCAAAGGCGGCATTGACTTTGAGCAGCACCTTGTCGCCGGGTTTTACAAAGGCCCCCATGCCCCCCAGGGCTTTGAGGGCCAGGGTTGCGTTTCGGGCCCGGTTCTTGCCGTGGGCCAGGGCGATTTGACCGGCCCGCCGGGGGATGGAAAAATCGGGAAGGACCGCACGTTCGGTCTCGGGGACGACAACCCGGGGCCCATTGGAATCCCGGAAGAACACCCCCGCGGCACCAACACCCACGGCCGCAAGGGCCGCACCCATGAGACGGCGTATAAACGCCCTGCGATCGCAAGGGGATTCGCTTTTCATTTTCCCGCCCCGGCAATATTGTGTTGCAGTTGTTCGATCAGCCCCAGGCCGAATTCCAAACTGGTAGATTCGTGCACACCGAAAACCCAATTGTCCTGAACCATGGAAATTTCGTAATTATCCAGAATGAAAACGATCCGGGCACCTTGAAAATCGACCGGCGGGGCCACTTCCCGGCCGCCGAAATCGATCCAAAAGGCGTGAAACTTTGCCACCAGCCCCCGGGCTTCGGCCGCAGAGGAACGCTTGCAGATAAAGGCCAGGCCCCCGGCCTGATCCATGGCATAGGCAGCGGTGAAAATCCCATCCGCCCCCTCAATGCCAAAGGCGTTGCGGGCCGCCAGTTGAATGCTGTCGGCGATGCGGTGCGCCGCCGGGAAAAGATCCAACTCCGCCAATCTGTTGAGGGTTGTCTCATGGGTACGGACAAATGCGGCCCCCAAGGCTTTCATCCCGGCCTGGACCTCCGGGGAAGCCTCGACCGCGACGATCTCCACATAGTAAGGTCCATGCACAAAAAAAAGACCGTTACCCGCCAAATAGGCGTAAGCGGTCAGGTCAAGGGGCTGAATATTCCGGCGGCGCTGGGAACTGAAAACAGCAAAGGCATTGCCAAGATCACCCATGTCATAGACATGGCGCTCCATCCAGCGGCTCTGGTCCCCTGCCAGGGCAAAACGCCTGCTCTCCAATCCACGGAACCCTGCGCCCAGGTAAAGGTCGGCCTTGCCGTTGATTTTATCGGACAAAGTATCGCCGCCGTAAGATTCCACAGCGGAAAGGGGCACCAATCCATCTGCGCCATCCATATCGGCAGGCGCTTCCGTGTGCCGCTGAACAGGTTCGCCTGTTGCGGAGGGCAGCTCCCGCCACGCGCCCGGATCAAATCTTGCTTGGCGCAACAGCATCATTGCCGCAATCAATGCCAGAACCCCCAACAGAAACAGACTCAGCCGCCGCTCCGTGGCTGACGGGCCTCTTTTCTGGAAGTGATCGGATTTATCCATAATTGTCACATATTATTCTTGCCATACCGCTTCCAAACATCAAACTACCTGTCATACCCGATACTTTGCAACTTTTTTTCCAAATCAGCCCGGCCACGCCCGCGTCGGGCAACCAAAACCGGTCAGGCTGTTCCCCCTATCGTCCGCCCCCCTCTGACGTTGCAATGCCGCGTGCGGCAAAAAAATTAATCTTCTCCTAACATCATCTTCACACAACCCAAATTTTTTCCCCCTATGTAGAGCTGTATCCGCCGCTGCGCCGGAAGCATTTGCGCTGGAGACGCTTCAAGCGCAAAGCGTTGGCCCTGGCTTTGTCATTTAATTTGCAAAAAAGGAGAAGAGAATGATCGGAAAAAGCAAAAGATTCGGGAAATTCCGCTATATCGCGGCATCCGCCGCC
>JBFFHG010000103.1:0-8192 GCA_041557055.1 Desulfosarcinaceae bacterium | reverse complement strand
GTGCTGCCGGAAGATCGCCCCCTTGTCAGGCAAAACATCCAAAAACGGATCAGCGGCGAAATCGATTCCCTGCACTATGAATTCAGAGGGCTGACGCGCAAGGGACGCGTTATCGACCTGGAGGTATTCAGCAGCCGGACAATGTACCATTCCAAACCGGCCGTGATCGGTTCCATGCTCGATATCACCGACCGCAAGCAGGCGGAAAAAAAATTGCGGCTCACCCAATACGCAGTGGATCACAGCGCCACAGCCATTTTGCGTATTGAGCCCAATGCCCGGATCGCCTATGTCAACCAGGCCGCCTGCCGTCAATTGGGCTATACCGAACAAGAGCTGCTCGGCATGACCATCCCGGATATCGCCCCCCTCTGGACCAAAGCGTATTGGACGCATCAGGGCCTGCCCATGTTGCGGGAAAACCGGATCAGCCGCTTTGAGACGCAACATATCCGAAAAGACCGCACCCGCTATCCGGTGGAGGTGATCTGCTATGTGGCCGAATTCGAGAATGAAGAGCACTATTATGCCTTTATGACCGATATCAGCGAGCGCAAGCAAGCTGAAGAGGAGATTCGCAAACACCGCGAGCACCTGGAAGAACTGGTCCAGGAACGGACCATGGAGCTGACCATCGCCAAAGAGCAGGCCGAAGTGGCCAGTCAGGCCAAAAGCGAGTTTCTGGCCAACATGAGCCATGAAATCCGCACCCCTCTCAATGGCGTCATCGGCATGACCCATCTGCTTTTGGACACCGAACTTACGCCGGAGCAGCAGGATTTTGCCCGGAGCGCGGCCGCCAGTGCCGACACCCTGCTCAAAGTCATCAATGACATTCTGGACTTCTCCAAAATCGAAGCCGGCAAACTCGAATTTGAACATATCGATTTCGATCCTCGGGAAATAATGGAAGATCTGGCCGAAATGATGAACCTCCAGGCCCAGACCAAGGAGCTGGAATTCACCTGTTTTGTGGACCCCCAGGTGCCGCCCCTGCTCCAGGGCGATCCGTGGCGTTTGCGCCAGATTTTGCTGAACCTGACCGCCAATGCCCTGAAGTTCACCCCGAAGGGTGAGGTGGGCATCCGGGCGACTGTCAAGGCCCAAACCCATACCTGGGTCAAACTCCATTTTATGGTCGCAGACTCCGGCATCGGCATACCCGCGTCATTGGCCCATCGTTTATTCCAATCCTTCACCCAGATCGACAGCTCCACCACCCGCAGGTACGGCGGCACCGGACTGGGACTGGCCATCTGTAAAAAACTGGTGGAGATGATGGGGGGCCGGATCGGTGTGGAGAGCCGCCCGAACCATGGCTCCAAATTCTGGTTCACCGTGATGCTGGACAAACAGCCGCAAGCCCAAAACAACCCAGCGGCCCCGCCCAAACCGCCCGGCGACCTTGAGGACAAACGCATTCTTGCGGTGGATGACAACAACACCAATCGGGATATTCTCAAAGCCTATCTGTCATCGTGGCACTGCAAGGCATGCCTGGCCGCCGACGGCCCGGAAGCCCTTGAACTGATGACCCGGGCCGCGGAAGTGGCGCAGCCCTTTGAGCTGGTAATTATCGATGCCGTCATGCCGAGCATGGACGGTGAAGCTCTGGGCCGGGCTATCAAAGCCCATCCCCTGCTGCACCCCACCCCCATGGTGATGCTCACCTCAAGAGGCCGCCGCAGGGATTGGGCCGTTTCCAAAGAGATCGGTTTCAGCGCCTGCCTGAACAAGCCCATTAAACAGTCCCAACTCTACAACGCCATCCTCTCGGCCCTGAACAACCGGCACCGGCCGCTGCCTGTCACCACCACGAAAAAAAAGCCGGCCGCCCTGCCCGCCGACAGGGAAACAATGCACGGAAAGATACGGATTTTATTGGCCGAGGACAACGCCATCAACCAGAAACTGGCGCTGTATATCCTGCACAAGCTGGGGCATGCCGCGGATACTGTGGGCAACGGACGCCTGGCATTGGACGCTTTGGCAAAACAGCGTTACGACCTGATCCTCATGGATATTCAGATGCCCGAAATGGACGGCTTTGAAGCCACCCGCTGCATCCGCGCGCGCGAGTTGAAAAATCAAGATCAATCAGCCGCGGCAGCCCCCTTAACGCCCCAAAATCCCAATTTAAAGCCCCCCATACCGCCGGCCGGCGCCCAACCGCCGCAAACCGCAAACCGCAAACAAAAAAACAGGCGGGTCCCCATTATCGCCATGACAGCTCACGCCATGACCGGAGACCGGGAAAAGTGCCTGCAGGCCGGCATGGACGACTACCTTTCCAAACCCATTGACCCCGACGTGTTATCCGCCAAAATCAAGCAATGGGTTTACGCCAATCCAGACTGAAACCCTTCTGCTTCAAAACGGCCATCCCTTGCGAAATGAAAGCCCCTGTCATATCCGCGCCATGGGCGTCATCGCCCGGAACGACGGCAATGCCCAATTGCATGGCCCGATCCAGAATCGGACCCGACACGTAGGGTTCGGATGCCCCTTTGCGCAGGGCGGCCACATTGTAATCCAGAATGAGATCCAGTTGGGCGATCAACGCCAGGTTGCGCTCGATGCGCCGGGCAATGGCCGGTTGTCGCCATCGCCCGGCATAATCGGCATCAAAAATACGAATCAGATCGAAATGGGCCACAACCCGGGGTTTCAGGGTCTGGATCAGTTCGTACTGCAAATCAAAATAGCGGCAGTAGAGCGCTTCCATGCCTCCGGCGGCGGCCGCGGCCTGACCGTAAGCTTCCCGGCTGTAGTCAAAGGGGATCTGGGCCACATGATGCACGCCGCCCAGAAGATAGTCGGGCCGGTACGTCTCCATCAGGGTGCGGGCCATGGCCAGGGCGCCGTCATAAGCTTCGGTCTCGAAACCGAGAAAAATCTCCAGACGCCCGGCGTATGCTTTTTGCAGCCGGCGCCCCTCTTGCATGTAACGGTCGAAACGCTCCAGCATGAACCGGGCATCGAGACCGGCCTCACGCTCTTCAGGGTATAAAAACCGGTCTGTGGGCGGGGGCATGTGTTCGGTAATCCCCACCCAGGCAAACCCTTTGGCCAGGTATGCCTGAATCACCGCTTCCAGGGAGTCAGCGGCATGATTGCAGAATTGCCCGCTGTGGCCCCCATGAATGGATACCAGTTGAGGAATCATGGTCTTTGAGGTCATACGCGCCCTTTCAAATAAGCCTGCCGCCGGGGTTCAGGCAACTTCTCGATGGCGTAGCGCAGCATGGTGCGCGGCATCCGGGGGTATCGCGGCATCAAAAAATCCTCCATCACCGCCCCATTGCGTTTGCCCACCTCCCGGATCATCCAGCCCACGGCTTTGTGTATCAGATCATGCCTGTCCTGAAGCAGCAGATCGGCGATCTTGAGGGTATCTTCAAACTGGTGGTGCTTGATGAAATGGAACGTGGCGACAATGGCGATGCGCCGCTCCCACAAGCTTTGGGAAAGCGCCAGGCGGTAAAGGGGCTTGCGGTCGCGCGTCATCAGGTAGGCGCCCACCACCTGGGGCACGGTGACATCCACCAGGTCCCAGTTATTTATCCATTGGGTGTTGTCCAGAAAAAACCGGCAGATCACGCCTTGTTCGCTTTCCCGGGCCGTTGCAAATCGATAGGTGAGAATAAGCAGGGCGGTCATGCGCTGTTCATGGATCTGGCAATGGAGCAATCGGGCAATGTCCGCCATGCTCAAATCCAAATGGGCTTTGGCCACTTGGCGCAACCGGGGCATGCGAATGCCCAGAAAACGATCCCCTTCGCCATACTGCCCCGGACCGGTTTTAAAAAAACGTTGCAAACTGGCGGCCTGTTTCGAATCGGCCAACCCTTTGAGTTGCGATTTGATTTGGCTGAGACTCATGATACAATCCATTTCGATACAGTCGGATATCAATGTTCCGCGCCCGGGGTAACTTGAAAGCGGCTGAACGCGGAACAGATTCGGGATGTAAGATTATTCAGATTTCAATTGGTTGTCAATCGCAGGGCTTGCGCCCGTTGCCGGCCCCTGATATAAAATCCGTACAATATCAACGCCCTGGTTTCACGCGGAGCTGCGGCACGCAGAACCTCTCCCGCGCATGAATTCGTGGAGTTGACCGCTATGATACGTTCAATAAACAATACCGGGTACCATCGTCTGGCAGTGCGTTTGAACAAATTCCCCCAGGGGGCGCCCCCGTCCAAAGCACTGTTTGAAATCCTGGCCTATCTTTTCAGCCCGGAGGAAGCGGACCTGGTCGCCCGGCTGCCCATCAGGGTCTTTACAGCTCAAAAGGCGGCCCGGGCATGGGGCCTGAGCCTGACAAAAACCAAGCATATCCTGAACCGGTTGTGCGGCAAAGCCTTGCTGGTGGACATCCGCCAGAACGGTCAAATGACCTACTGCCTGCCGCCGCCCATGGCCGGTTTCTTTGAATTTTCATTGATGCGCAAACGCACAGACATCGATCAAAAGGCTTTGGCAGAAAGTTTTCACCGGTATATCAATATGGAAGAGGATTTTGCAGCCGCCTTGTTTGCCCGGGGCCACACCCAGTTGGGTCGCGTATTTGTCCATGAGGGGCAGATCCCGCCGGTGTATCAAATGCAAGTCCTGGACCATGAGCGCGTCACCCGCATCATTGGCATGGCCGACGCCATCGGTCTGGGCCGCTGCTACTGCCGGCATAAAATGAAGCTGGCCCATCGGGTTTGCGACGCCCCCCTGGATATCTGCATGACCTTCGACATCACGGCCGCATCCTTGATTCGCCACGGCCATGCCCGCAGCATCGGGAGCAGCGAGGCTTTGGATCTTCTGCAAAGCGCCCGGAATCACAACCTGGTGCAATTCGGTGAAAATGTCCGCCAACAGATCAACTTTATCTGCAACTGCTGCAAATGCTGCTGCGAAGGCATGAACGCGGCCCGCCGATTCGCCATGTACCATCCGGTGGGCACCACGAATTTTCTGCCGGCCATCGACAACCAGGCGTGCAAAGGGTGCGGCCAATGCGCCCGGGTCTGCCCGGTGGCGGCCATCACGGCGGCCTCCGAACCATCCGGGCATGGCCGGGTTGATTTGAACACCCACATCTGCCTGGGCTGCGGCCTGTGCGCCGGAGTCTGCCCGACGGCGGCCATTACCATGATCCCCAAACCCCAGCGGGTGGTGACACCGCTCAATACCGCCCACCGGGTGGTTCTGATGGCCATCGAACGCAACACCCTGCAGCACATCATTTTTGACAACCAGGTCCTGTACAGTCACCGCAGCCTTGCCGTGCTGCTGGGCGTCATCTTAAAACTGCCGCCGGTTCAGCGCCTTCTGGCGTGCCGACAGCTTCGTTCCCGCTATCTGGAGACCTTGTTAAACCGCTTGAATTGGCAGCCCTCAAATTCATATTCCCGACAACCGACCCGGACCTCATGATAAAAGGAGAAAAGCCTTGCGCCATGTCACATTGCCCCCTGAACAGCTCAAAACAGAGAAAAAGCGGATAGATCGGAAGGCCGCGGCAATTTATAAGAGAGGAGACCAACCATGGGCGCCGTCACTTTAAAAGATATCCGGCTGGCAGAGCACACCCTGGAAACCCTGCCGCTGCTCAAACAGTTGCGCAGCGACCTGTTGAAAACCAAACCGGCGGTATGTATTGAACGGGCGCGCCATGTAACCCGTTTTTTAAAGGATATGTCCCCGGACAACGAACCCATGATCACCCGTTACGCAGGCGCCGTGGCCCACTTTCTGGGCCGCAAGCAGCCCCTTTTCTTTGACGACAACCTGCTGGCCGGCACCACCTGCGCCAAACCCTTTGGCGCACCGGTCTATCCGGAATGGACCGGCCTGACCATCTGGCCGGAACTGGACGTGATCAGCACGCGGGAGAAGAATCCCCAGACATTGACCCGGGCCGAGGCCGACGAGCTCAATCTCCATATCTACCCCTATTGGATGGAGCGCAACGTACTGGAGGTCACGCGCAAGCGTCACAACAACCCCGAATGCATGCGGCTGTTCGAACGGATCGTCTTCTTTATCGCCAGCAAAGCCGGCACCATCTCACACACCGTGCCGTCCTATGCCGCGGCCCTGGAGCATGGCGTGGAACATATCATCCAACAGGCTGCCCAGAAAGAAGAGGCCCTCAAGGCAATGGATCACCTCGATCCCGATCAGCAGCGCAGCCTGTTGTTTTACAGGGCCGTGCAAATCGCGTTGCAGGGAGTGACCGCCTACGCCGCCAACCTGAGCGCCGAGGCCGCCCGCCTGGCCCGAATGGAAACAGACCCCCGGCGCAAATCCAATTTCGAACAAATGGCGGCCGTCTGCGCCCGGGTGCCGGCCAAACCGGCCCGGACCTTTCGTGAGGCCGTCAATGCCCTGTGGATCATCCAGGTGGCCATCCACGGAGAAAACATCAACATGGCCATGAGTCCCGGCCGCCTGGACCAGGTGCTCCATCCTTACTTTCGCAGGGATATGGACGCCGGCCGCCTGAGCATCAAAGAGGCCCTGGAGCTTATCGGCTGCCTGTGGCTCAAACTCAACGACAACACCAACCTGGTGCCTGAAACCGCCGAGGAGTTGTTCGGCGGGGCCGGCACCGTGCCGGCGGTGACCGTGGGAGGCGTGACCCCCGACGGCCGGGATGCGGTCAATGATCTGACCTACCTCATGCTGCGGGTAACCGAGCTGTTGCAGACCCGCGACCCCAGTCTCAATGCCCGTTATCACCAGAAAATCAACAGCAAAACCTACCGCAACCGGGTGGCCCAAGTGATTGCCGACACCCGCTCGGTACCGGCAGTGCATAACGACAGGGTGGACATTCAAACCCTTGAGAACCAGGGCGTCACCACCGAGCACGCCCGGGACTATGCCGTCATCGGCTGTGTGGAGCTGGCCTGCGCCGGCCGCAGCTACGACGCCTCCAGTTCCATCATGCTCAACTTGGTCTCGGTTCTGGAACTGGCCCTGTACAACGGCAAGCGGCCGGTGACCGGCGATGATCAGATCGGTCCGGTCACGGGCGAAGCAGCGGCCTTTGAGAATTTCGACGATTTCTGGAACGCCTTTGCCGCCCAGTTCAAGTGGGTGGCCGGCAAGGCCATCGAGCTCAACGAAATGTTCGGCCGGGTCTACCAGGATATCCTGCCCTCGCCCCTGCTTTCGGCTTTCTTTGAAGGCCCCCTGGACAAAGGCCGGGATCTGATATTCGGCGGCGCCGTATACAACGCCTCCGGCGCCACCCACATTGGATTTGCCGACACCGTGGACTCCCTCAGCGCCATTGAACAGGCTGTTTTCAAAGAGCGTAAATGCACTTTCGCCCAACTGCTGGCGGCCCTGGCGGCCGACTTCAAAGGCCACGAAAAACTGCACGCCTATCTGGTCAACCATACCCCAAAATACGGCGGCGCCGATCCGGCCTCCCAAGCCAACGCCCGGCGGGTGGTGCGGCTGCTGTTCGATTTTTACCAGAGCCACACCAACTACCGCGGCGGCAACTATCGCCCCGGCTTCTGGACCATGACCAACCACGCCGGCCAGGGCAAGCTCTCCGGCGCCCTGCCCAACGGCCGCAAGGCATTCAAGGTCTTTGCCAGCGGCATTACGCCGGTCTCCCAGGCGGCTGGCGATCTGGCCGCCTGCCTGCAGTCCGTGGGCGGACTGGACCCCCTTTGCATCCCCGGCGGCGAAGCCTTCAACCTCAAATACCCGGCCATGAACGGGGCCGAGGATATCGAAACGTTCGGCGCCGGCATCGAGACTTACTTCGAATGCGGCGGATTGCACATTCAATGCAATATCATGGACTATGAAATGCTGCTGGACGCCAAGGCGCATCCAGACAAGTATCCCGAACTGCTGGTGCGGGTCTCAGGTTACTCCGCCTATTTCAAAGACCTCAACGAGGCCATGAAAGATGAGATCATCACCCGCACAGCCTACGACCTGCGCAACGGCAAGGCAGTGCCCTTTCCCGACAGCCGCAGCGGCATGCTGGGAACCAAGTAACAATTTAATAATTCAACAAACCGCCCTTTTAACGATTTGACCCTTTGCGCAAACCACAAAGGAGGCCCTCATGTGGAACACTTTTCTCAACCTGATCCTGATGCGATCCCGGCGCGCCCAAATGGCCGCAGCCAAGTTCATGGAGACGCTTCAGTCGGAAACGG
>JBFFHG010000102.1:0-8216 GCA_041557055.1 Desulfosarcinaceae bacterium | reverse complement strand
GGGCCTCCGTTACGGCATGGATCTATACCTTGAAATTATTAAAATATCTTTTAAAAGTTGTTACTTAAGGAAAAACCAAGGTTCGGTCATATCACCCGGTGGCTCTTTATGTCAAAGGTTTTTTACAACTTTTTGCCGCCGGCATCAGCCCTTTTTAGGCTCTTTTTCGGCGGGTTGAGCTTTCACTTCGGCGGCCTTGACGCCAGCCTTGGCAACGGCCTGCATTTGGCAGTTGCCGTTGAACACCACGCCGCTGTCTATGGTTATGGTGGGGGCGGAAATATCTCCATTGACCTGAGCCGGCGCGTAAATCTCAATTCTCTGGCCAGCTTCCACGCGGCCGTTTACCTTGCCTCGAATAATCGCCACGCCAACCTGGACATCAGCTTCAATAATTGCATTTTCACCTATTATAACGGTACCTTGAGAGCTTACCAATTTCCCTTTGATACGTCCATCGATCCGGATGGTCTCCTTAAACGTCAGGGCACCTTCAATTTCCGTATCGCGCCCAAGGAGGGTTGAAATTGTGCTGGTATCCGGTGAAGGTCTCTTTTTGTCTTTTCCTATCATGTGTCCTCCTGAGGGATTCGTTGATTTGTCATTCGCTAAATGTTTAAATCGTTGATTCGTTGATAACGAAAAAACGTGAATCCAATAAAATTCAACCTCTCTTTTTTACGTAAAAATATCTTCATAATACATAACCGCCCCCCCCTGTCTGGCGGCCCGACCGTTTGGCCAGTCAACGAAGGGACGAATACGATCATGATTCAAACAAAAACCTGCGCATGCTCACATTAAGCAGCAGCCCCACACCAATCATCATGGTGAGAATCGAAGAGCCGCCGTAACTGATAAAAGGCAACGTCACCCCCACCACCGGCAACAGGCCCATAACCATTCCGATATTGATAAACACCTGCCAGGCGATCATGGCGGTGACGCCAACAGCCAACATTTTGCCGAACGCGTCACGGCTGCGTTGAGCGATCTGCAGGCCCCGGATAATCAGCAACAAAAAGGCCAGCAACACCAAAACAGCCCCCAGAAAGCCCCATTCTTCCGCCAAAACGGTAAATATGAAATCGGTATGCTGTTCCGGCAAAAAATCGAGAGCATTCTGCGTCCCTTTCAAAAAGCCTTTACCCATCAGCATACCGGAACCCACGGCGATCTTGGACTGAATGATATGATAACCCGACCCCAAGGGGTCCCGATCCGGGTTGAGAAATGTCAAAATACGCTGTTTCTGGTAGCCTTTTAACAAAAAATGCCAGACCAGCGGCACGGTAAGCATGGTCCCGGTGAACAGGCAAATTAGGGTACGCCGCTCAATTTTCACATATAATGTAATGGATGCGGCGATTAAAGCCACAACCATGGCAGTTCCCAAATCGGGTTGCCGCACAATCAGTGCAAAGGGAATGGCCGTTAACACCACAGGTGTAATCAGTTCCTTGAAGTTCACACCCTTGGTGGTCGAAACGCGGGTGTAGTATTTGGCCAAAACGATTATTACCACCATCTTGACAAGCTCGGAAGGCTGGAGCGAAAAAATTCCAAAGGCAAGCCATCGTCTGGAACCGCCGACATATCTTCCAAAAAAAAGCACGGCCACCAACATCACAATACAAAAAAAATAGAGAAGATGGCCCCAACTCTCATAACTTTTATAGTTGAACAGAAAAACGGTGATCATAAAAAAGATGCTGGCGCCATACCAGATAAGCTGCTTGGTAAACAACGCAGATTGGGATGTGCTGGCGCCGGCATGAACGGCGCTATATAGGGCGATCAATCCCATAGTCGCAATCACAACAGTCAGGGAGAGCATCCACCAGTCAAAATATTCCACCAATCGGCGATCAATCATTTACAGCTTATTCCCTTTCCATATTATCAATCACATTGCCGCTATTTGTGGTTGCGGCATCCCCCGATGCGGGCCCCTCGCCCGACCGCCCCTCCAACACCTTCAAATCGCTATCCAAACCAAGGTAGGTCTGAATCATTTTACTGGCAATGGGTGCCGCGGCGCTGGAGCCGTGCTCTCCATGCTCAACAATCACGGCAATGGCGATCTGGGGGTTTGTTGATGGTGCATAGGCCACAAACCAGGCATGGTCCCTGTGTATCTCTTTAATCTGCCCCGAACTCGCAGCACCATCCGGCGGTCGCCCCACCACCTGGGCCGTGCCGGTTTTGCCGGAAAACTCGACCTCTTTCAGGCGTGCGCCCCATGCGGTGCCTCTTCTTTCATTAACTGCAGACCAGAGCCCTTTGCGCACCAGAGAAAGAGTCGCAGCACTCACGGGCAGGCGGCCGACCATTTCCGGCACACCTTCCGTAACCTCATCCGCCTCCTGAACAGGACTGATTTTTTTTATCAATCGAGGCTTGAAGCGGGTTCCGCCGTTTGCCACAGATGCCGTCAACAAGGCGATTTGAAGGGGCGTTACCAGATTGAATCCCTGGCCGATGGCCACCGAAAGGGTTTCGCCGCCCTGCCATGATTCGCCTATGCGCCTGCGCTTCCATTCCTTGGTTGGAATTAATCCTTTGGCCTCCTGGGGAAGATCGATCCCGGTCAACTCTCCCAATCCGCACGATTTGGCATAATAAGCCAAGCGATCCACCCCCACGGCCTCCCCCACTTGATAAAAGAATACATCGCAGGATTGGCTTAACGCCTTGACCACATTCACCTCACCATGGCCAGAGTGTTTCCAGCATCGGTAAACACGATTGCCGTAACGGTAGAATCCTGGGCAAAACATCGTGGTTGAGGCATCGATGGCCCTCTCCTCAAGCCCGGCAATGGCCGTGACGATTTTATATGTCGAAGCCGGTGGGTATTCGGATTGAACGACCTTATTCTCAAGCGGGCGAAAAGAGTTTGTGATCAGGGATTGCCACTGTTCCTGACGCATACCGGACACAAACCAGTTGGGATCAAAAGTGGGGTTGCTGGCCATGGCCAGAATCTCGCCATTGTTGGGGTCGACGGCCACTGCAGCACCGGCTTTTCCCACCAAGAGCGTCTCGGTCGCCTTCTGCAGGTTGTAATCCAAGGTCAGCATGATATTTTGTCCGGCCTGAGCGTCGACGGTTTCAAGAACCCGAACCACTTGGCCGATTGCATTGACTTCAACTTGTCGGCCGCCGCGCTTTCCCCGTAATAGGGACTCGTATGATCTTTCAAGGCCAAACTTGCCGATGAAATCCCCCCCCTTGCACGCCTCATAAGACTTATAGCGCAATTCCTGGGCACTTATTTCCCCCACATAACCCAGCAAGTGGGCTGCAAAATTTTTGAACAGATAATGGCGCCGGGGGGATACATGCACGACAACCCCCGGCAAATCATACATCTGGACCTCAATGGCCGCCAAAAGATCACGTCCGATATCTTCTTTCAGCAAGATGGGGGTATAGGCGCCGCGACGCTTGCTGGTTTGAATCCGCTCTTTAAGCGTATCCGGAGAATCCCCAATGATTTTGCCGATTTTTTCCAGAGTTTCATCAAGGGGTTTGGCATCCTTAAGGATAATGCTCAAGTCAAAGGCGGGGCGATTATCGACCAGCATTTTGTTATGCCGATCAAATATCAAGCCACGGGGCGCATCAATGTCCTGGAGACGAATACTGTTGATCTCTGATAACCGCCGATACTCATCCCCCTCAACGAGCTGCAGATAGAACAGCCGGGTGGTCAGTACCGCAAAAGCCAAGAACACCACCACCAATACGCCGGTCAGCCGTTGATTGAACCATTCGCTATCCACGCTCTCTAAATAGGTTCGCACCGCTTTAACCTCGACCCTATTCGCCGTTCATATCCAACCAGTGGGGAAAAATACGAGCCCGCCAGATATCCAGTTGCTTCTGGGCCCAGCCAATTATGATCATAATGACCGGACCGGTGATCAAAGCCCATATGATTTGCAGAATGACCGTTATGGCGGCATCTGTCGGAATAATGGCATCGGGCGCCAGGATAACCATATAGCCCAGCAACACCATGCATTCAAAGGCAACCCCCAGTGCAACGGCAACCGCCGATAGCATGATGTTGCCGGTATGCAGGAACCGGCTTAGCCAGCGCATGCCTGCATAAAGCCAGATATAGGTTGCCAGATAGAGCCCGCCTGGCCCACCGCAGAGGCTGTCCATGATTATCCCGAAAAAAAGCATGATGGGAACGCCCTCACTCAGGGAACGAAACAGGCTCAGGTAAATAATAATCGGTATCAGCAAATCATAAAATTTATCAAACATCGGAAACGCAGGAATCAGAGTGGTCTTGACCAGAACAAGGCATAATGACACTAAAATGTAAAAAAAAATTGTCATGAAGCGCCATCCGGTTGAGATAAAGGCACAACAAGAACCTCCTCCAAGCGCTCAAAATCCACATAGGGGGTCACGGTCACATTCTGGAAAATTCCGGCCTCATGCTTTGTTGTTGCGGCCACTTCGCCAACGGGCAGCCCCTTTGGGAAAACCCCGTCCATGCCGGACGACACCACGGAATCTCCCACAGTCACATCGTGCTTGCGCAAGACGAAATTGAGAACACAGTATCCGCTGGCACCACCTTTGATAATTCCCCGGGCGCGGCTGTTCTGGATCAGTGCATCCACGGCGCTGTTGGGATCGGTGATCAGCATCACTTTGGCAAAATGATCTGTCGCCTCCACCACGATGCCCACCACACCTTCCGGATTGATCACAGGGCGACCTTTTTCAACGCCGTCGGAAACCCCCTTGTCCAGCAAAATCGACTGGAACCACGGAGAGGGATCTTTGCCCACCACTTGGGCGGCTATGAGCGGCTGCGGCATCTCTTGCTGGAGATCAAACAGCCTGCGCAACCGTTCATTGCTCAAAAAAGCTTCCCGAAGCTGATGATTTGCCCCCCTGGCTTGCTGCAGCTCCTTGCGCAGGGAGCTGTTTTCATCAACCACCGTGATAAGATAAAAATAGTGCTCCCAGATATCGCTGAAAAACCGGGTGGTCGTAGCAATCATTTTTTGAAAGGGAGCCACCAGGGCTATGGCTATCCGGCCTGGGCCATAGGCCGGATAGGGGCGACGGCTGCTTAATGAGAGAACAATTATGCTGACCGAAACCAGAATGATCAAGCCGGCGATCATCACCATTTTTCTTGAAAACATGGGATCAGTAAATCACCACTTGCTTGAGGATTTCAATACTGTCCAAAGCCTTCCCGGATCCCAAGGCAACAGTGGACAGCGGGTCATCCGTTACTGTAATTGGCAATCCGCTCTCTTCACGCAATAATTTATCCAGATTTTTAAGAAGCGCGCCGCCGCCGGTCAGAACGATACCTCGATCGACAATATCGGCTGCCAGCTCAGGTGGCGTTTGCTCCAGCGCTATTTTTACCGTTTCAACAATGGCATCGATCTGTTCGGAAATGGCCACACGAACCTCTTCCGAATCAATGGCCAGAATTTTAGGGATCCCGGACACCAGGTCGCGCCCCTTAACCTCTATGGTTTCCACCTTATCCGGATCGGGGTAGGCGTTGCCAATGGTGGTTTTGATAATTTCCGCCGTGCGCTCACCGATAAGCAGGTTGTATTTACGTTTGATGTATTGGATGATGGCCTCATCCATCTTGTCCCCGGCCACTCTCAAGGATCTGCTGTAAACAATTCCGGCCAGAGAGATAACCGCCACCTCTGTTGTACCACCGCCGATATCCACCACCATGTTGCAAGTCGGTTCGGTAATGGGCAGATTGGCGCCGATGGCGGCCGCCATGGGTTCCTCGATTAAAAAGACCTCACGTGCGCCGGCCGATTCCGCCGACTCTTTCACCGCACGCTTCTCCACCTGAGTAATCCCCGAAGGCACTGCAATGATGACCCTTGGACGAACCAGGGAACGGCGGTTATGAACTTTATGAATAAAATGCCGCAGCATGGCTTCGGTAACCTCGAAATCGGCAATGACCCCGTCGCGCATGGGGCGAATGGCCACGATATTGCCCGGTGTGCGGCCCAGCATGGCTTTGGCCTCGGCCCCGACAGCCAGCACCCGGTTGCGGGAGCGGTTGTCCGTGCGAACTGCAACAACAGAAGGTTCGCTCAAAACAATACCCTTACCTTTTACATATACCAGAGTGTTGGCCGTTCCTAAATCGATAGCCAAGTCACTGGAAAAAAAACCTAAAATGGAATCCATGAAAAAATTCATTTTTACGCTTTCCGTACTTTGATAGTCAACGGGATCTCTCAGCGCTGGACAGTGCGCCGTTATTACTGTGGCAAAAATGAAGCGCGCTATCCGGCACGCAATTAATCATCGCTAACAGAAACAAGGGGCATTTTCAAGAATAAATTATCGAAATTGCGTCAAAAATTGCCACTGTCCATCTTCGAATAAGCCTCAATCCAACAATACAATCAGCAAAACCTTATCCGCCTCCCCCCCTTCCCAAAGCCACCATGACCGCATCGTGCAAGCGCGGCCGAAAAGATTTAATACCGACGCGAAACCTAAAAGGATGCACCCGGTTGGTCAGCAACACCACAATAACCCTCTGGCGCCGATGGATCCAGAAGGAGCCCCCGGTGAACCCCAAGTGCCCAATACTGTCCGCAGGAAAAAAACGTCCGGCGCTGGAGCCTTGCGCCGATGGGGTGTCAAATCCCAGCGCCCAACGCTCTCGGGGATGGGTGTTAAAAAACACTCTGACCAAATCCGGATCAAAGACCCCCTTGCCATCATCGGCCTGATCGGCTGCCACCAGGGCGCCAAGCAGTTGCCCAACGGCTTCCGCCGTGCCGAACAACCCCGCATGACCGGCCACCCCGCCGGAAATCCAGGCGTTTTCGTCATCCACCTCACCAATCAAAAGACGATTGCGCCATGGACACAATTGAGTGGCGGCATACCTTTGCGGTGTGAACGCCGGTCGGGCTGGATTGCCGTAAAATAAACGCCCAATGCCCAGGGGATGATAAATTTCCCTGAAAACATACCTTTCAAGAGACGCTTGGGCAACCCGCTCCACCATCCAGTGCAGCAACATAAACCCCAAGTCACTGTACTCTGATCTTTGGCCCGGCGAATCGTTCAAGGGTTCATTCAGCAGCATACGCCTCAATTCCGGCAACCTGCAAGTCGCCGGACAACCTTGCAGGCGCATGAAAAAGGGCCGCCAGGCCGGCAAACCCGAACTGTGATTGAGCAACTGGCGGATCGTAATTTCCGCCTTATCCGTACCGGTCAATTCCGGGCAGATTTGCACACACGGTTCATCCAAATCCATTCGCCCCCGGCCGACCAGAGCCATCACCGCAAGGGTTGTGGCCAGGGGCTTGGTCAGAGAGGCCAAATCGAAAAGTGTATCCCCGGTCATGGCACGATCGCTGAAAATATCCGCCCATCCATAAGCCTGGTTAAAAATTACCGCTCCGTTTACAGTAACTTGAAGGACAGCTCCGGGAAAGACACCTTGAACAACCCCGGCCTGCATCAACTGGTCAACGGCATCCATATCCATCGGCAGCATCAAGTATTATCCCTGAAAGGTCGGCTCAACGAAAACAAGCTCTTTTTTTGCAGTGTCCAGGCGTGCCCGAACACCCATCGGGACCGTCCGGTTGCATCGGCCGTGGCCCACGGGCACCCCGGAAACAATGGGTATGTCCCAACCATCGAAGATCTCCGAAATCAAGACGTCGATTTGCTCTGCGCAACCGCACCCCTCAAAGGATCCCAACAAAACAGCGGCCACTCCGTCAAAAAGACCGGCCATCTTCATCTGGGTCAACATACGATCGATCCGGTAAAGGGCCTCACCGATATCCTCAAGCAATAAAAGCCGTCCTTCAAAACCGCCCCCGATCAAAGTGCCGGTTAAATGACAAAGTGTTGTCAAGTTTCCGCCGGCGATTATCCCTTCAGCCCCCCCTGATTTTATTATCCGCGCGCCGGACAGATCCATCCGGGGCGCAACAGGCTCTGTGAGGGTTCTATACCAACAGAGCCGGCTGGCCTCATCACAGCTTGCCAAGGTGGTCACCATGGGGCCATGAAACGTCACCAGTCCGGCCCTCAAAAAAATGGCGCGATGCAAAGCCGTAATATCACTGAACCCGATAAAGGGCTTGGCTGCTCGGCCGATTTTTTCGTAATCCATTCTACCAAGCATTCTCAAAGAGCCGTACCCCCCCCGG
>JBFFHG010000101.1:0-8261 GCA_041557055.1 Desulfosarcinaceae bacterium | reverse complement strand
GATCAAAGAGGGCGATCAGGTGGTGATTCTATCGGATATCCTGGGCGATGAAGATCATTTCGGCGACATGGACTTCAAAGTCACCGGCACCCGGGACGGAATCACAGCCCTGCAGATGGACATTAAAATCCTTGAGCTGTCCAAGAATATCATGGAAAAAGCCCTGGATCAGGCCCGCGCCGGCCGAATCCATATTCTCGAAAAAATGATGGGGGCCCTCTCCACACCACGGTCGGACATTTCACCCTTTGCACCCAAAATTTTGACCATTAAAATCAACCCGGACAAAATTCGAGACGTTATCGGACCGGGCGGCAAAGTCATCCGGGCCATCCAGAGCGAAACCGATACCCGCATCGATATTTCTGACGACGGCATGATCAAAATCGCAGCGGCCAACGAGGAGAACGGCCAGGCCGCCCTGGAACAAGTCAAGGCGATTACCATGGAGCCTGAAGAGGGGGCCATTTACGAAGGCAAGGTGGTCAAAACCACGGACTTTGGAGCCTTTGTTCAGCTATCCCCCGGAACCGACGGTTTGGTCCATATTTCCCAATTGGCCAATCACCGGGTCAACAAAGTGACCGACGTGGTCAAGGAAGGCGATATCCTCCGCGTCAAGGTGTTGGAAGTTTCCCAGGACGG
The DNA here is from genome assembly GCA_041557055.1 of Desulfosarcinaceae bacterium. GTDB lineage: Bacteria > Desulfobacterota > Desulfobacteria > Desulfobacterales > Desulfosarcinaceae > JARRKU01. The sequence continues at coordinate 7,616 of JBFFHG010000101.1, read as the reverse complement.
CCGTATCCGCCTGAGCCATAAAGCGGTTCTGAACGAAGAAGAAAAGGGTGGCGGTGATCAATAAAACCGTTCTGCCTAACGGCGTCAAAATCATCTCCAAAAAGATGCCCCACATTCGATCCGTCTCCATGGGGGTCTGGGTCAATGTGGGCGCCCGCGATGAAACCGGCCGACAAAGCGGGCTGTCCCACTTCATTGAACACATGATCTTCAAGGGGACCGCCCGCCGCAGCGCCTATCAAATCGCCAAAGAGTTCGATGCCATCGGCGGTCACACCAACGCCTTTACCTCCATGGAGCATACCTGCTATCATGCCAAGGTGTTGGACAGCCACCTTTCGACCATGGTGGATATTCTGACCGATATTTTTCTCAACTCCGCCTTCGATCCCCAAGAGGTCGAACGGGAGCGGCCGGTTATCTTTCAAGAGATCGGAATGGTGGAAGACACCCCCGAGGAGTATGTCCACCAGTTGGCCGGGTCCAATTTCTGGGGAGAACACCCTCTTGGACGCTCCATTTTAGGCACCCGGGATAATATCCTCGGTTTCGACGCCCCGACCATAAAAAGTTTCTTCCATCGCTTCTACCACCCCGAACGAATCGTCATCGCCGCCAGCGGCAATATCGACCATGAGCAATTGATTGATATGGTCGGACCGGCATTTGGGTCCATCATCAACGGTCAAATCCTGCCCGATCGCCGTTGCCCGCAGATTCGACCTTGCACGCGGACCCATTACCGCGAATTGGAGCAGGTCCATATCTGCCTTTCGACCCTGGGGCTTGCCATCACCGATCCGCGACGCTTTGCCTTTTCTCTGCTCAATACCCTGCTGGGGGGCAATATGAGTTCCCGGCTTTTTCAGGAAATCCGGGAGCAACGCGGCCTGGCCTACTCGGTTTACTCTTTCATCTCTTCCCATGTGGACACCGGTCAGTTCGGCGTCTACACAGGCGTTCACCCGGAAAAGGTGCAGCAAGCCCTTGAACTCATCGTCCAGGCCATGGCCGGCTTTTGCCGAACCCCCATGAGCGCCGCGGCTTTGCAGGATGCCAAAGAGTACACCAAGGGCAATTTGATTCTGGCCGCCGAAAGCGTGGACAACCAGATGGTGCGCCTGGCTCAAAACGAAATCCATTTTAATGACCATGTCACCCTGGAGTGGATCATTGAAAAAATCGAGGCGGTGACCGCGGACGAGATTCAAGCCCTGGCTCTGGCCCTTTTTAAACCCGAGCTGAGTTCGCTCACCATCCTGGGACCGGTGGACGAAAAGACCGATTTCAAGTCAACCATCGCCTATTAAAATCCATGAGTTGAAATGAGCACCGAAATTGTCATCCAGTTAAAACGCCTGCAGCCGGAACAGGACGGCGACATCCCCCTGCCCCGCTACATGACACCCCATGCCGCGGGTATGGATATCTGCGCCGCCGTCGATGACACCCTGCCCCTGGCCCCCGGCTGTATTACCCTGGTGCCCACCGGTTTTGCCATGGCCCTGCCCCAGGGCTTTGAGGCCCAAATCCGCCCCCGAAGCGGATTGGCGGTTAGATACGGCATCACCATCATCAACAGCCCCGGCACCATCGACAGCGACTACCGGGGCGAAGTGAAAGTGGGGCTTATCAATTTGGGCAAGGCACCCTACACCCTTCGCCGCGGCGAACGCATCGCTCAAATGGTTATTCAGCAAATTGCCCAAGCTAAAATCAAAGTGGTTGTTGAATTGGATGAAACCCAGCGGGATACCGGCGGATTCGGAAGTACGGGGATTCGCTGATAGGTTGAGTGGCCGAAGATCAACCAGGAACCAAATGAGCACAATTGACACTTCATCCCCTGAATGCGCACTTTCCGTCTGTGTCTTGGCCAGCGGCAGCAAGGGCAACGCCATTTACGTGAGTGACGGCCGCACCGCCATTCTGGTGGATGCCGGTCTCTCCGGAATTGAAATCGCCAGGCGCATGCAGACCGCCGGACTGGAAATGGCGAGCCTTAAAGCCATTGTGGTCTCACACGAACACAGCGACCATATCCGCGGGGTTGGGGTTCTGGCCCGGCGCCATGACCTGCCGGTCTATATCACGCCGGCCACCGCGACTGTTGCAGCCAACCAACTGGGCCGCATCGACAACCTGCAGCATTTTGAAATCGGCAGGACCTTTCGTATTGATGGATTGGCCGTTCACCCTTTTGCCACCTCACACGACGCCAACGATTCATCCGGGTTCACCATCGCCCGAAACGGTCACAAAATAGGCATCGCCACCGATCTGGGCATCGCCACCGGCATGGTCAAGGAGCACCTCAAAACATGCTCACTATTGGTGCTGGAGGCCAATCACGACCCCGCCATGCTCATTCAAGGCCCCTATCCCTGGCCGCTGAAGCAGCGTATCAAAAGCCGCAACGGCCACCTCTCCAACCAGGAATCCCGGGACCTGCTGGCGGAGATCAAGCATGATGGACTTTGCCATGTGATTCTCGCCCACTTGAGTGAAACCAACAACACCCCTGAAAAAGCGCTCCAGGCTATCCAGCAAGCCCTCAATGGCCAGGACCGCTTCCAGCTTCACGTCGCCTGCCAGGCGCATTGCAGCGATCTTCTCATTCTGCATTGATTCCTTTTACCTGTATATTGTAGTTTCTCTTGACAAATGCCACAATAGAGCGTATTCTTTGTTTTAAGTTTGGCAGGCGCTTGTGATTGCACCCATTACCGTTGCCCCGAATTTTCCAAACCCCCAAAGACGCACCCATCAGAGCCTGTTTTTAACAGCGCCATCGCTTTCACCGGAAATCTTGAACGAACTGACCCGGTAACTGTTTGCTCTGTTGTTCCGACTAATTTACGTACATTGCGAAACCGCCTCTTGACCAGGCGACAGCATCCGGTGACACAATGGTACAGGGGTTTTTCTTAGCATCATCCCCAACCTCCCGCGCCTGCCATTCCTCACTATTTCAACACCCTTCCTTTTTTGCCTGAATTGGGCCTTGATCCATCTCCGCTTATAACGTCACCATCAATTTGTGAAGATTCCGTACATGTATGGATGTTGCGGCGGATAATTACCCTCTCCAAATCTTGACAAATATGAAATCAATACCATTATATAATCGATAATTTAATAGAACAAATTGAAATTGCTGGATAAAGTCATCATATCATGCCTGTTTGAGATGCAATCAATCAATTCGAAAAACCAAAGTCGCCATTTTAAGTTAAATAGAAACCAACTGCAGAGGAAGAGGAGTATGTATGCAAACCAGTAAGCAAACCCATCAATTCAAAACCGAAGTCCAACAAATGCTCAACCTGATCATCAACTCGCTCTACTCCCATAAAGAGATTTTTCTCCGGGAGCTGATATCCAATGCGTCCGACGCTATCGACAAACTTCGTTTTAAAGCTCAGACCGAGCCGGACATTCTCCAAGAGGACGGCGAGTTTAAAATCAAGATCCGACCGGACGGCATTGCCCAGTTACTGGAGATCAGTGACAACGGAATCGGCATGACCTATGACGAGGTGATGGAAAATATCGGGACCATCGCCAAAAGCGGCACGGCCGGATTTCTCGAAATTCTGGAGCAGGCCAAAAGCTCTGAATTGATGACCCCGGAACTCATTGGTCAGTTCGGCGTCGGTTTTTACAGCGCCTTTATGGTGGCCGACAAAATCACGCTGCTGACCCGGGCGGCCGGAGCGGCCGAGAATGAAGCCGTACGATGGGAATCCCATGGCGACGGCGCCTTTACCATTGAGCCGGCGCAAAAGGAGAGTCGGGGAACCGTCATTACCCTTCAACTCAAAAAAAGCGATAAAGACGATACCGATTACACCGACCAGTGGCAGATCCGCCGCATTGTAAGGCAGCATTCGGATTTCGTGGCCTATCCCATTGTGATGGATGTGGAAAAGGACGAACCCATTGCGGACAATGAACTCATCAAGGACAAGGACGGTAAACCCCTTGGCGAAACCACCCGCAAAGTGATCAAGGAAGAGACGCTCAACTCCATGAAGGCCATATGGGCCAAGCCCAAGGATCAGGTTGGCGACGATGAACACGAGGAGTTTTACAAGCATCTGGCCCATGACTGGAATCCGCCCCTGGAACGGCTGCATATGAAGTTCGAGGGCACCACAGAGTACAATGCGCTGCTCTATATCCCTTCAAAAGCGCCCTTTGACCTTTTCCAGTCCGAACGCAAACACGGTATTCAGTTATATTGCAAAAGAGTCTTTATCATGGATGACTGCAAGGAGCTGATGGCCGATTATCTTCGTTTTGTCAAAGGTGTGGTGGATGCGCCCGATCTTAACCTGAATGTCAGCCGGGAAATATTACAGCAGGATCGATTGGTGATCAACATCCGCAAAAACATCGTTAAAAAGCTGCTGGATCTGCTGTCCGGCATGGATGCGGAAAAGTATGAAAAATTCTATGCCGAATTCGGTACGGTGCTCAAGGAGGGAATCCACACCGATAGTTCCAAACGGGACAAAATCGCCTCCCTGGCCCGCTACAAGACAACCAAATCAGAGGGAAAATGGGTCTCCCTGGATACTTACATCAAAAACATGAAGCCCGAACAAAAAGATATTTTTTACATCACCGGCGACAATCTCAATGCCCTGCTCAACAGTCCGCACCTGGAAAGGCTCAAGGAGAAAGACTACGAGGTTCTGTTGATGACCGATCCGGTGGATGAATGGGTGGTTCAGAGTCTGACGGAATATGACGGCAAACCCCTCAAAAGTGCTGAAAAGGGGGACCTGGATCTGGATACGCCCGAAGAGAAAAAAGAGGCGTTCAACGCGTTGTTCGGTTTTATCAAAGGAAATCTGGAGACCAAGGTCAAGGAGGTCAAAGCCTCGGCAAGACTCAAGGATTCGGTTGCCTGCCTGAGCGGTGATGCACATGACATGAGCGCCTATATGGAAAAGATCCTGAAATCCTCCGGTCAGCCCATGCCGGAAGTCAAACGGGTGCTCGAACTCAATATGGCCCATCCTCTGATGGATAAAATCATAGCGCTTTTCGAAAACGACCGGGACAATCCGGCCTTAAAGGAGTTCAGCGAGATGCTTTTCGACCTGGCGGTCATCGCCGAAGGCGGCAAACTGGATAACCCGTCGAATTTTTCCCGTCTGGTCGGAGACGCCATGGCAAAGGCGGTTGCATAGAAATGATTTCATAACCTGCACGCAGGATCATACCCAAGGCGGGGCGAGGGCTTCAATGGATTTTTATTTTGACAAAGCCATGGCCATATAATATCAGGATATATTCATCTATTGAATATGTTAAGCGATTCCATCACTGCCTCTAACTGACGATTTAACGGACAGTTGAAACGCCATGTTCGCCATTGATCAGCCCTACGCCCTGCTGCTGGTTTTTGCCGCTTTGATACCGGCTGTTTTGACAGTGTACACCCTGAGGCATCGCCCCAATTTGGGCGCCCGCTCATTTTCCATACTCATGGCGGCTGTAGCGCTATGGGCCTTTGTATCCATTTTCGAAGTTTGTTCCCTCGACCCTCAGACCAAACTTTTCAGTTATCAACTCAAATACCTGTTTATCGTGACCGTGCCGCTGTCATGGCTCATCTTCAGCCTGCATTACTCAAACCGGATACAAAAGCTCCGCAAAACCTTGCTGGTCCTGTTGCTGATCGTCCCGGCGGCTACCCTTTTGATGGTGGCAACCAACCAGTTCCACCATTTAATGTTCAAACGCTTCGACATGGTGGAGGTGGGCAGGCACTTTCTTATCCATCCCCATTTCGGTCCATTGTTCTGGCTCCATACGGCTTACAGCTACATGATTTTGTCGGCCGGTTTTTTCTATCTGGCCAAACACCTCATTGACTATCCGGCGCCTTACAGTCGTCAAGTCTATTTCCTGATGATCGGCGGCATGGCGCCCTGGATTTCCAATATTTTCTTTATCTTCAAAATGGGTGACAACACCCCCCATTTCGACTTCACCCCCGTTGCTTTCGCCGTCAGCGGAATGGCGTTTATGTGGGGAATATTGCGCTACAAACTGCTGGACATAATTCCCATTGCCCGGGATGTGGTCATTCAAAACATGCACGACGGCGTCATCGTCGTGGACAATGATGAAAACATTATCGACATCAACCAGAGCGCACGGCGCCTTTTAAAAATGGGGACGACCAATCTGATCGGCGCCCGGGCCGCAAACGCCATCCAATGGTGGGAAGCCCTTAAGCGCTATCACCTGTCGATGGGAGAAAATCATCTTCCAATCATAAAAATAGAGCTTGAGGGACGCACACATTTTCTTCAACTGAATCGCTCTCCCATTCGCGTAAAGAACCAATTACTGGGAAATGCAATCTCACTGTATGATGTCACCGCCGCCCACGCAGCGCAACGCGCCCTGCGGGAAAGCGAAGCGCGTTTTAAATCCCTGAGCGAAAACGCTCCGGTGATCATTTTTTCCCTGGATGAAAACAGGGCGTTCAGTTACGCCAACCCGGCCTGGGCAAACCTGTTGGGGCACGAACGCGAAGAGGTCCTGGGCAGGCCCTTTGTCGATTTTATCAGCGGTGAGAGCAAACAGGAAGTCACCGAAATATTCAAACAGCTAATCGATGGGCAGTCATCGGTAGTGGACATAAATCTCAAAATTTATCACAAGGATGGTTCCCAGCGTCTTTTCAACACCAGCGCCTCGGCCAACTCGGATATGGAGGGCCGGGTCACCGGCATCATCGGTTTGGCCAAAGATGTCACTGAAGAGCAAAGGCTGCAGCGGCAACTGATCGAATCTCAAAAAATGGAGGCCATCGGGACCCTGGCCGGAGGGATTGCTCACGATTTCAACAACCTCTTGATGGGCATCCAGGCCAACCTCTCCCTCATGCGACTGGAGGCGCCCGCCAGTATAGGCTTTTTACAGGAAAAAATTCTCCGAATTGAAGACCAGATCCAGAACGGGGCCTCACTGACGCGACAATTGCTGGGGTATGCCCGCAAAGGCAAATATGCCCTGACGGCGTTTGACTTGAACGTCCTGATTCAGGAAGCCCTCACAGTGGTCAATCGCACCAACAAGGGAATCGTCATTCATCAACGACTATCGAACCGACCTGCCGTTTTAAGAGCCGACCAGGGACAAATCGAGCTGGTGCTGCTCAACCTTTTCATCAATGCGGTGGATGCCATGCCCGACGGTGGTGAATTGACGGTAAGCACCAGTTTGATAAAGGGGGGCGACGGACCGCAACCGGCGTTTTTGCAAACGAAGGATCCAAACACCTTTGTTAAAGCAACCATTTGCGATACGGGAATCGGCATGGACAAAGCCACCCAGAACCGAATTTTTGAGCCCTTTTTCACCACCAAGGAGATGGGACGCGGCACCGGCCTGGGACTGGCTTCGGTTTATGGCGTGATCAAAAACCATGGCGGCTCCATTCAGGTCCGTTCGGCTCCGGGCCAAGGCACAATCTTCACCGTGCTGCTTCCGGCTTCTCAGCGGATTGCGCAACTCCACCCTCGTCCAAAAATTGGCGCAATACGGCCTGTCCGTGGCGGAACAATTTTGCTGGTGGATGACGAACCCCT
>JBFFHG010000100.1:0-8267 GCA_041557055.1 Desulfosarcinaceae bacterium | reverse complement strand
TTAACGCAGAATCTGGAGTCCTCCGGCTTTCGTGCAGGAAAAAAAATGGCGTACAGCCCCGATCCTCAAGGGCACCCCGGGCAAATTACCCGGATGGTGACCGAATTCGGTGTTTTATTCAATACCCACAAGGGGCTGATATATCTTCGCCATTTTATGCACCGTTGGGGTAAGAGAGGATTCGCTATCCGGCTTCAAAACCGCTGCGGACCTTATGCATGCGAAGCGCCGCAATCCACTGTTTATTGTTTTTGTATTCTATGGGTTCGCGCAAAAAGCGATCCCATTTCAAACACCCGGATTTGGGTCGGAGGGGAAGGGTTTGCAAGCCATCTCAAAAAATTCTTTTGGTCCAATATCTTTGTTGGATCCGCAACGTGATTCAATCGGGCATATGGCCCAACTCGGCCATTTTCTTTTCCAGCCATTCCGGAATAATTTTTCCATCATCGATGTCCCGGATTCGTTGTTCTTCCTCACCGGCCTTTTTCTTTACCGCTTGAAGAACGGCTTCAATGTTCTGACGCGCAACGACCACAACCCCATCGTCGTCACCCAAAATCAAATCTCCGGGATGGACGGCAACGCCTCCGCAGGAAATGGGGCCGTTAATTTCTCCGTGCCCCTCTCTGACAGCCGCCGCCGGGACGGCGCCAAGAGCGAATACGGGCCATCCCAATCGGCGCAAACCATCGATATCCCTTACCAGGCCGTCAACGACAATGCCCTCGATCCCCTTGCGAACCGCAACCCGCGCCATGAGATCCCCCAGAACAGCCTTTGAAGTGTTGCCATTGGTGTTGACAACCAAAACACAACCTCGGCCGGAGAGCGCGATAGCCAGATGGGACATGAGACAACTCCCCGGGCTGAGGTTTGCAGTCATGGCAATCCCGGCCAATTTCATCCCCCTGCAAACCGGTTTGATTCGGTAGTCCATTGCGCCAAAGCCCGACATGACATCGCTGATCTGGCAAGTGGCGTAGGCCTTTGCCTCGCGAACCATTTCAGATGCAGGCAGACCCGGGGCTTCATTAATCTTCAACATCTTAAAATCCTTTCTTGCTGTATTTATGGCGCATCATCGATATGGTTCCGCCATGCGCGAACACATTCAAAACGAATTCGGACAGGGGCCGCCCCTGGTGAACAGTGCTCTTTGTCAAATTGTCGATCCGGCCGGTCTTGAGATCGATGTTCAGTTCATCCCCTTCCAAAACAAGGTCCACCAACCCCGGGCAAAAAATAACCGGCAACGCCAGATTGATGGCGTTGCGAAACCAGATCCGGGCGGCTGTATTGGCAATGACCGCCCGGACACCCGCCGCCTTAAGCGTAATGACCGCATGCTCACGGCTGGACCCGCTCCCAAAATTATTCCCCGTCACCAGAATATCACCAATGGTTTTGAATCGTTGCCTCAAGGATTTGTCCGCACCTTCCAGTGCATGCTCTCCGATCTGGGCGGGGTCGGTCAGGTTGATGTACTTTGCCGGATAGATGTGATCGGTGCTCACATCATTCATATTCAAAACAACTGCCCTACCTGTAATGACCGTATTATTCATAGCTGAACTCCTGAAGCGTGTCGGCGTGCAGAGATGGATCTCCGGGATCTGTGAGTTTACCTGTTAGGGCTGTTGCGGCTGCGGTCCAAGCTGAAACAAGATAAATCTTCGCCCCTTCACTGCCCATTCGGCCCGGATAGTTGCGGCTTGAAGTGGTGGCGCATCGTTCTCCCGATGCAAGGGCGCCTGCATGCAGTCCGAAACATGGTCCGCAACACGGATTGGTAATGACGGCGCCGGCGGCAATCAGGCACTGCAGATAACCCGCCTCAATGGACTTTTGCATGATCTCACGGGAAGCCATGGTGACGATCAGTCTGGTGCCTTTGGCCACCTTTTTACCTTCCAGCATTCTCGCCGTTGCCGCTATATCCGTCAGACGGCCGCCTGTGCAGGATCCGATATATACTTGGTCGATGGCGGTACCTGCCACCTCGTCGACAGGCCTTGTATTGTCCACCCGGTCGGGACAGGCCACTTGGGGTTTTAAATCATCAAGATTGAATACATATTCGCAATCATATTTAAAGCCGGGATCGGTTTCGTAGACTTTAAACGGCGCTTTTGTGCGGCGATTCACGAACTCAAGGGTTTTGCCGTCCGGCTGGATGTAAGCGGACTTGGCCCCCATTTCCACGGCCATATTGGCTAAAACCATTCGTTCTTCCACACGCATTTCGTCGACGACAGGTCCGCAAAATTCAATGGTTTTGTAATTGGCAAAGTCGGTTCCCAGTTTACCCAAAAGATAGAGCGTCACGTCTTTAGCGGCAACGCGACCCTGCAACGCGCCTTCAAGTCTGATGCTGATCACCTCAGGCACGCGAAGCCACAGTTCACCAGCCATAAGAGCAACCGCCAGGTCGGTGGCGCCAACGCCCGTACTGAAAGCCCCCAGGGCGCCATGGGTGGTTGTATGGGAGTCGGTTATAATGATGATGTCGCCGGGCTTCACCAAGCCCGCCTGGGGCAGCACCTCATGGCATATGCCGCTGGCCACTTCAAAAACACGTTCGATCCCCTGCTCTTTTGCAAAAGCACGAAACGCCTTTTGGTTCTCCGCTCCGAGTACGGTGGCGCCCGGCGCGTTATGGTCCATAAAGATAACCACCTTACCGGGGTCCCAGACCCTGGTACCGCCCATCTCCTTGAACGCGTGAATCACCAGGCGGTAAATATCGTTGATTCCGGCAATCCCGACTTTGGCATTGACGATCTCTCCGGGTATTACGCCCGCCTTTCCGGAAGCAACCGCGAGAATCTTGTGTATTGCATGCATTCTTGTGTTCTCCTTACAGGTATTCAATTCGTCCGGGCCATCGACGAAACAACGCAATTTACTTTGCAGGCCAAAGGCGCTGGGCATGTTTCCATCTGAAGTCGGACGTCTGCGGCCTTCTCTTCTGCCGGCAAGGCGGCAAAGCACGGAACCTCACATTGGCACCGCCGCCGCGCACATCCGGCCGGCCTGTCCGGCCGTCCATAACTTCCAAAGCATAGTCCATGCCAAAGACAGCCCTGAGGGTCAATTACTGCATGCAAAGAGCGATCCGCGCCGAATTCAGCGACACAACGTTGCATGGCGATTTGGAAGTAAGAATCTATCATGTGATTTCAATGTGTTGGAAGCGCAACGCGCGATTTGCTCAATTGGTTCGGTCCAATTTGGAATTGTTGAAAAAAATCGTTGGATCAGCCTGTCGCAATCGTCTGCGTGGAAAAGTGCGGTGCCCGTGGATTTTGTATCTGCGATTATTCGCGCAGATTTTACCGATAACGCTTTGCAGACGATGATCCCGAATCGGTCCAATTCATGGTGTTGCACATTATGGTGCACGCCAAGTGTATTACGTTGCAGGGGTTGCAGGTTCCCGGGAGCATCTGTTCCGAACGCACAGGGTCTCAGAAAGAGAGACATCTGCCTTTGACAAGAACAACCTTCGGAATGACCGTCAGTGGGAAATCGATAACGCACGCTAAAAAAGAAAAGGGATATCCCTCGAAAGGATATCCCTTTAAGAGACCCGGGAAGAAAACTCATCTCATCATCGACGGCAACCAGGTGCTCATCGAGGGAAAGAGCATGGTAATAAACAGGAACACCACAAACAGGACGATGAACGGCGAAACGCCCCGGATGATCTCACCCATGTGGATATCGGAGCGAAGACCGTTGATGACGTACAGGTTCATTCCAACCGGCGGGGTGATCAACGCCATCTCCATATTGACCGTGAGCACGATGGCGTACCAAATCGGATCGATGTGGAGCATTGCCAGGATCGGCGCCACCAGCGGCATGGTGAGCAGGATGATCGAGACTGTCTCAAGGATGCATCCGAGCATCAGCATCAGTACGTTCATTGCCAGGACAAACATCAAGGGGGAGAGTTTCCAGTCAATGATCAGCTCGGTAAGCTTCTGTGGAATCTCCAGAAGGGTCATCACCCTGCCAAAAAGGATAGCCCCGCCGATGATCATCGCGATCATGCAGGAGGTGTTCACCGCTTTCAGGCAGACTTGGGGAATGTCGCGCAGCCGGAGCGTCCGATGGATCACCATGGTGATGAAAAGGCTGTAAACCAGCCCCACGGCTGCCGCTTCCGTCGGGGTGAAGGCTCCGGTGTAGATCCCCCCGAGAATCAGAAAAGGCAGGGCGATGCCCCATATGTTTCGCCGGGTCACCCGGAAACGTTCCGACCAGGAGGCCGGCGCCTGCGCAACGAACCCGCCCCGTTTGCTGCAGATAACCGCATAGACAATGAGGGTCCCCGTCAGCAGCAATCCGGGGATGATTCCGGCAATGAAGAGCTTTCCGACAGACTCTTCGGTGACCGCCCCGTAGATGATCAGGGGAATGCTCGGCGGAATAAGGATACCGAGCGTGCCTCCGGCACCAAGCAGCCCCAGGACCAATTTTTTATTGTATCCGCGTTCGATCATCGCCGGATAGGCCACCATGCCGATCGTTGCCGCAGTGGCCGCGCTCGAACCGCTGATCGCCGAAAAAAAGGTGCAGGCCAGGATGGTGGCGATGGCCAGTCCGCCCGGCAGGTGCCGGACCCAGGCATTCATCACTTCGAAAAGATCGTCGCCGATTCTTCCGTCGAGCAGAACCTGGCTCATCAATATGAAAAGCGGCACCGCGATGACCACGAAACTGTCCAGTGACGTAAATACGGTGGTGCCGATGATCCTCATCGGCAGGTCGTAGAGAATCACCAGAAGGGCGGAGGTCGCTCCAAGGGAAAAGGCCACCGGAAGACCGGCGAAAAGAAAACAGAGCAGTAACACAATCACGATGCCGAAGCTTATCATGCCGACACGCCTCCTTTGCCCCGCCGGGCCCATAAGGTTATCACCCGATCCATGATGATGACGCCGAACTGGATGGTGAGGAGCACGAACCCGATCAGAAGCGCCGACTGGGGTATCCACAGCGGTATCCGCAACGGAGTGGCCGACACCTTTCCAAAATGCAGGGTTTCAGCGATCATTTCAAAAGCCTGGATCGAGACGATGGCGCAAAAAGCGACTCCGATCGCGCTGGTCGCGATTTCAGCGATCGTTTTGGCGCGGACCGAGAGCCGGTCGATCACCAGGTCGACGTTGACGTGCTTTTTCATCTGCAGGGTGTAGGATGCGGCCGCGAGCATGGTCCACATATAGAGATAGGTCGAGGTCTCCTGTGCCCAGATCGTGGGTGAATTAAAGAAATAGCGGCATACCACCTCGTAGAAAAGAATGAATCCCATGGCAAGAACACCGAGCCCGCTGACCATTCCCATGATGATATTGCACCGTTCGATGACCGCGCGAAGCTTCCCGATATGTCACCTCCCTGTTCAGATGGTTGTTGAGCCGGTCTATTGGAGTCTCTTGGCCAGATTGAGGAGCTTTTCGCCCAGCTCGCCGCTTTTTCCCACAAAAACCTGCTGAACCGGATCGGTTGCCTTGATGAAAACCTTGTGGTCAGCCGGTTTCAGCTTGTAAATCTGGACTCCGGCCTTTTGGAGCGTCTTTTCGGCCTCTGCTTCGGATTGGACGATCACCTTGCGGATCCACGCCTCGGCGTCATTGGCGGCCTTGGCAATGATTTCCCGCTGATCCTGAGGCAATTCACGCCACCAGTCGATGTTCGCCTGCACAATGTGCTCGGGAGTCGCGTAATTGGCCTGGGTCACGAACTTCTGAACCTCCATGAGTTTGCGGGAAACCGCGGCCGGCATACCGGTGGTTCCGCCGTCAACCAGGCCTCTTTGCATGGCCATGTACATCTCGGAGGAACTCATCACCGTCGGCGAAGCACCCAGGGCGCGGAGCGTATCGGCATCCCCGCTGCTGAAGGTACGCATCTTCAGCCCCTTGAAGTCCCCGGGTTTGGTAAGCGGATGCTTATTGTTGAAAAACTGGACATAGCCGTAATCAACCCAGAAAAGCGTCTTCACCTTTTTCTTCTGGAACTCCTCGTCGAGCAGTTCGCCGGCGCCGGCATCGATGAATCTCTTGATCGAAGAGAGATCCCGAAAAATGAAGGGGACTTCAAAAATATCGGTGGCCGGAATCATCCCGGACCATTTGTTCAGCGGGACCAGTCCGATTTCCACCAACCCGTACTGGAGCGCTTCAACAATCTCGGTATCCTTGAAAAGCTGGGCCGAGTCAAAAACCTTAACCTCGATCTCCCCCTTGGAATAGGTTTTCACCTTCTCGGCGAAGACAGCCAGCCCCTTGGAAATATGGTGAGACGGAGGAAGCTGGTTCGACAGTCGAATTTCCGTCTTGGCCCACGCGACGGCAGCCCCGCCTGCAACGAAAAATAGTGCCAGGGCAATGATCGCCAACGCGCTTGTCTTCCGGTTGTGATGCATCATCGTCAATTCCTCCTTTTGTTGTTTCATGGTTGCAATTGAAAAATTAGCAAAATTTATGCCAAAGAAAAAGTCGGGTTCAACGGCCGATACCGCGCCGATTCAACGGCCTGACGTTGCAAAAGAACCCGGCCGTGATTGGCTACTTTATAGATTACAAAGTGTTATTTGTGCAACGCGCGATCTGCTCAACTGATTCGACCGCTTTGGCAATGATCAAAAATGGCCTTGAAACAAGTGTGTTGGAATCATTTTTACGGACATCTGAGCCCTTGCGCCCTTGATCACCCGCAGCGCATGGGTCGGTAAAGCGTTTCAAGGGGCGACCGGGTTTTTAACCAAATATAACGTTGCACAGGATGGCGCAACGTTATATAAATATTGTTGCAGATGTTGCGACAAAAAAGATCCGGCCGGATCAAGCGATCAGGTCATGGGCAGCGTGAAGGATTTTCCGCAGGATAATGACATTCACTGGCAAAACATGCCGTCACTGCAACATCTCCTTATCTCTTTGAGGGGAGGTAACAGAAAATGTCTCAGATTCTATTTCTTGTGCCGGATGCAAGCATGTTGCAGTCTACCCAAGAGGTTCTGTCCGGCGAGCACAGCGATATCACCGTGGCCAAAGGCTATTGGCGGGATGCCGTCCCCATCGCAGAACATTTCCTGGCCGATGGCGGCGAGGTCGTCATCGCTCGGGCCGGAACCGCCGGGATAATAAAGAATGCCCTGAAGTCGGCCTCGGTCGTGGAGACACCGATAACGGGATTCGATATCATTCGTTCGGTTCAGGAGGCCAAGGTGTATGGCAACAGGATTGCCGTCATCGCATTGCCTCCGATGGTTCAGGGGATTGACTGTTTCGCCCCCATACTGGGGATTGAACTGAAGCAATATTTGATTGGCGATCCAGAGGAAGCGGAAGCGTTCGTGGCCAAGGCAATTGCCGAAAAGGTTGACGCTGTTTTGGGAGGCGTATCCACGGCAAAAGCAGCTCGAAAATTCAAGGTGCCGTATGTGCTTTTAGGCATAAGCCGGGAAAGCATTTTATTGGCGGCCCGGGAAGCCAAGTATGTAAGAGACGCGCTGCAAATCGAAAAAGCCAAAAGAAAAAAACTGAGCACAGTGCTCCGATACGCTTATGAAGGTATCATCGTCGTGGATCAAAGCGGCCATGTGACCGAGTTTAATCCTGCCGCGGAACGGTTTACCGAAATAGAGAAATCGAAAGTTGCGGGACGCAGGGTCAATGACGTGCTTCCCGCACTCAATTTGGCCAGGGTGGTGAGGACCGGCAAGGAAGAGCTGCATTACCTTTTAAAAACCAGAGGAAAGCATGTTCTCTGCAACAAGGTTCCCATCACACTGGGAAGTGAGGCCATTGGAGCTGTGGTGACGATGCAGGATGTGACCAAAATTCAGGAAATGGAAGCCCACATCCGGCATGAGGTCTTTGCAAAAGGCCACATCGCCAGATTTGCATTTCACGACATATTCGGATCAAGCGCGGCAATACGCCGGACTGTCGAAATGGCAAAAAATTTTGCAAAGACCGAATCGAGCATATTGATATTGGGGGAGACCGGAACCGGCAAGGAAGTCTTCGCCCAAAGCATTCATAACTTCAGCAGCCGCGCCCGGGGACCATTTGTCGCCATTAACTGTGCTGCATTGCCGGGGCAACTTTTGGAAAGCGAACTGTTCGGATATGTTGCCGGCGCTTTTACGGGCGCTCGAAAGCAGGGAAAGCTCGGATTGTTCGAAGTCGCCCACGGCGGAACCATATTTCTCGATGAAATTGCCGAGATGGATTACGTAAACCAGG